>JAEOTD010000054.1 GCA_016839995.1 Candidatus Hermodarchaeota archaeon | reverse complement strand
ATTAAGAGAACCTAGCGATTTCTGAGGTGGCTCAATCTTGTCTGTTCCACCAGCGGTCTGCACCTATGAATATCGGTATGATCGACCTTGTCATAAGCGGGGTGAACGTTGCACGCATCCCACCGAACCAGGCAGTCCCTATTGTCGGTGGCACCAAGTCTTACCAGACAAGGATTTCCGGGGCATTGACTTCAGCGGTGCAGCAGAAGAACACAAACACCTTTGCGAAGCACACCTTGTTGATGCACGGTTAGATGAAGCCGTACTCTTCGAAGTACTTTTTCACGATGCTAATCTTCACGGCGCTTCGTTGACCAAAGCCAATCTTCAAGGAGCCAATCTCTCTCAAGCAAACTTATTGGAAGCTGATTTTTGGGGAGCCAATCTAAAAGGAGCCATCCTCTGGGGCGCTAACCTTCAAGGGGCCCAGCTAATCCTCACCCAATTGCAGTTTGCTGATCTGGTTCGAGCCAATCTTGAAAACGCCATGTTTGACGGGGCAACCTGTGAATACACAGATTTTCGGGGAGCAGATCTTCAACTCGCACACTTTGAAGGCGCCAATATTTCCAGTTGTTATTTTGCCGGGGAATTTGGATCAGCCCGTCTCATGCTCTGTACCCTCAAAAACGCAGAGTCCTTAGAGCACCTCGTAGCCCAGAAAGGTCGTTTCGGTCTACGCTCAGATCTCAGCTCCGGTGATAAACTCCGAGCATATACTATTGACGATTACGTGGTTCAACATCGTGATCACCGTGATATCGCGAGGGATCATCGTGTTTTGAAGATTTATTTCAAACAAGAAGGGCGATTAGACCGAAGTAGCAAGCACTATCTTGAAGAAATGCGTACGATGCGTAAGTACTGCTGGAAGCAAGCAGCTGGTAAGATGAATGAGAAGAATTCTGCAGAAAACCCCTCAGGCTCTGAACGAGTTCGTTGGGCATTTCGAGGTGTCAGTAGTAAATTACTGGATACTTTATTCGGTTATGGTGAAGAACCCAAGAAACTCATCGCATGGACATTGATCACTGTTCTGCTCACCGCAGTTGTTCTTTTTTGGTTTGATTTAACCCATGGTATTCCAATGCCGACCCTTTTTGGTGGATTTCTTACTAGCCTAGCTACAACCCTTGTCTCCTTTGCCGTTGCACCTCCCATCCCCGTGTGGCAGGTTCCCCAATTCTGGCTCGCTAGCGTGACGGCATTTGTCGGGAAATTCTTCCTTGCACTTTTTGTCTTCATTTTAGGTCGCAAGGTTGAGCGTTAAGAGGTTAGCGTTGGATAGATATCCTCAGCGATTATTCGTGAAACATCGAAGTAGGTGAAAGGAGCGTTTCGTTTACTTACTCCGTTGATAATTTCAAAACAGAAGCTCCTTGCTCCCGCATCAACAAAGGCACGAATTTTCTTACCGACCTCTTCTGGAGTACCAGCCAAGGATATTGCTTTGAGGGCATCTTCGGGAATATCGGCAACGATGGGAAGCATTTTACTAATATCAAGTTGTGCCACATCATCTGCATCATAGGTTAGTAAGCTTATACGATCGGGGTGAATTCCCTGTTCTCTGTACACACTCGCATATTCCTCCTTCCAATAGCCCAAAGCTTCCAGAACCTTTGGCTGTAAAACCAGTTGCCCTCGAAGTCCCCCTAGATATTGGGACACACGATCTGAATCATCATGCATGAATACACGTCCCCAAAAACCAGCAGAGAGTGACGAAGGATCACGACCAAGTGATTTCATGTGTTGATGGATATCGTTCAAGCCCTCCTGGTACATCGAGGGCAACGCAGGGAACGGAAACCAACCATCAGCATGTTCAGCAGTCAATCTACGGGTTCGTGGCCCATTTCCCGCAATCCAAATCGGTGGATTAGGCTGGGTGAGGGGTTTGGGTTCTAAGACCGCACGATCCAACTGAAAGAACCGACCCTGATGACTCACAGGTCCTGTTTGGCTCCATAATTTCTTCATGACCTCAATGCATTCTTGAAGACGACTCACTGCATACTTGGAATCAAACCCATACACTGCAAGATTCATTTTCTCGCCAGCACCCATTCCTAGAATGAATCGCCCTTCTGATTGATGATCAAGAGAAACCGCATTTTGAGCAAGAATTGCAGGGTGCAGGCGAATCGCATCTGTCACAGCAACGCCAAAGGACATGTCAGGAGCCAGTTCGGTAAATGCCCCCAGCATTGTCCACGGAGAGAGGAAGGCATCAATGGCAAAAGGGGGGAGCCCTCGTAAATGGTCGGGTACCCAACAGGTACTCCAATTCTTTTGTTCAATCATCTTGGTAACTTTGGTTTTGACCAAATCCCAAGATCGTGAATAGAAGAGTTGTTGTCCGATTTCTATCATGCCAACCACAAGAACCCAAGGATGATTCGCTGTAGCTTTCATCATTTGGGATTCTTATATCTGACCTCTGGCTAGCTTGCTTCTCTCCGAGATGATACTACAATCACAAGGAGTGATGCGATGATAATAGCAATAACAATCCACCAGACCCAGCCCAACCAGATCACGAATCCGTTAATTTCTGCCCAACTGCCAAATGCTGCCATGTATCCCGCCACGGTTAGCACAATGACTGTCATGAAGGCAATACAAACCACGTCCAGCTTCCCAAGTCCCGCCATACTACACATCTCCTTTTCGAACTAAATTATTTAATTTTGTATGTAGCCACTTCCTCATCGCGATGAGGCCAATTTGTCCAGATAACCCATCAAATACGACACTATAAGTTTGACGATTTGGAACATTGCGCAACAACGCGCACACTTAAATCATTCTTTCTGCCAATGAAAACGAAAACTCATTTCGTAACTACTTTCTTCCTCATAAGGTGAAATCCATGATTAAAACTAAACTCACCGAAATGCTTGGCTGTAAGTATCCCATTATCCAAGCAGCAATGGGACCCTTTTACACCACCAAACTCTGTGCAGCCGTCTCCAATGCCGGCGCCTTCGGTGTCGTTTCGCACACTAACCTACGAAACATTGATCCCATCAAAGAGATGGAAAAGAACATCCTTGACGTGGTCGAAAACACCGATGGACCCTTCGGCGTGAATATCCGAACAGCACGACTCCAAATCGACTATCCGGAACTCATCAAACTAATCCCGCGCATTCGCAAAGAGAACAAAAAGGTTCGAGACCAGCTTCGCCTCGTCATCACCTCGGCTGGCGACCCACGTCCTGGTGCGCATCACTTCAAAGATGTTGATCCAGATATCCTTGTCTTCCATGTTATTCCTGCCAAATGGCTTGCTGTGAAAGCCCTTAATCCTGACTGGTTTCAGAAAAAATTCCCAGGCACTAAAGGTGTCCTAGATGGACTCGTTGCAACCGGTTATGAAGGCGGTGGACACAACTCCTATGAAAAAGTCGCAACCACCGTTCTCACCGCTGAAATGGTAGAATTAGCAGGGGATACCCCTGTTGTGTCCTGTGGTGGCTGGTATGATGGCAAAGGTCTTGCAGGTGCTCTAGCCATGGGCGCTGTTGGAGTCCAAATGGGAACACGATTCATCGCCACCAAGGAATGCGAATTCCACGACGAATACAAAGCTTTGATCCTCCCTGCAACTGATGAAGATACAGTCATGACGACTGGAGCCTTTGGTCCGATTCGACTTCTGAAGAACGAATACTCCAAGGAACATGGAGTCGCCGTTCCAGATCGTGAAGCTCGTATGGCTGAGGAATCCTCCATGACTGCTGATGATCTCCTCGATGAAATGGAACGCTACGAACTCGTCTACAAAGGCGATGTTCAGAAAGGTCCCATCCTAGTGGGTCAAACTATCGGAGGCATTGATACTATTCCAACGGTTAAGGACGTCATTGACAGCATCGTCAAGGAAGCTGAGATGCGACTGAAAGCCGTTTCCAAAATAGTCAACTAATACTCAACCCCTAATGCGAGGAGCACACAACAAGCTCCTCGTTACACCCATTTTCCAAGCTCCATCTGCTTTTGCCTAATTCTTTAACCTTTAGTAATCAGAAAAAAGAGAACACTGCATGAAATCAGATGAGGAATATGCGCCAATTCGACAAAGTATCGCTACGTTTGTTGAGGGTCTACGGATTTTAGATTACCCCACCATTTCGAAGATTTTCCATCAAGATGCACTCTCCTTTGGTGTCCATGCTGGCTCGATTTCCTTCGTGCGTCGTGAACACTGGAAGGCGATGCGAGAGCGTGAGCTCGCTGATGGGACCTATGATCCTGAGAATCAAGCGTGGTTTGAAATTCTTTCATTCATACGGTATGGAAATGCAGCATCGGTTATCGTGGAGCTCGCGTTTACTACGGACCCGGTGGATTACATCGATTTGTACCATATGCTGAAAACCGATGATGGGTGGAAAATAGTTAACAAAATATATCACCATATTGAGAAGAAAAAACGTTAGCTAGCTCATGTGAAACTTGATTAGCAGAAGGATTAAGTGCCGTGAGGAGTAGGTCATCACGGGGTAATCCAGATGGCGTCTGAGACTATGGCTGCCACGGATGCAGTTGTCGAAGAAGTACTGGGAGTCACAATTACTACCGTTGTTGATAACCAAGTGGCGCAGTCCGGGCTGAGCAATGTCTGGGGACTTTCTTTACATGCTAATATCCAATTTCCGGGACGTACTGAAGCACTTCTTATGGACACTTGTGGGAGTGCCCAGGTTTTCCGACATAACGTGCAGGCGCTAGGTTTGGATTTCACCAATCTCCGAGCAATCGTTATCACCCATTTTCACCATGATCACTTTGGGGCCATTGAACCAGCCTTAGAGCTGATTCAGCATACAGATCTTGTTGCATATCTTCCCACACGCCATGAGGCATTGGAAGCATCTTTGAGTAAGTGTGGTATCCGACGGATGTTTGCTGAAGAAGCCCACTTGATTCGGTCGGGTGTGTCTACCACTGGAGCCTTGGGTCCAAAGAAGCTCAAGGAACAGGGTGTTGTGGTGAATGTGGAAAGTGTTGGTCTCGTGTTGTTAATTGGATGTGCTCACCCGAAGGTCGGACGGCTTCTACAAGCAGCGAAAAAAGTGTTT
The DNA here is from genome assembly GCA_016839995.1 of Candidatus Hermodarchaeota archaeon. GTDB lineage: Archaea > Asgardarchaeota > Hermodarchaeia > Hermodarchaeales > Hermodarchaeaceae > Hermodarchaeum. Next base: position 472 of record JAEOTD010000054.1, on the reverse strand, counting down.
CCTGGGCGGCCCGTTTATGCTGTGATTGGTGGGTTTCATTTAAAGACCGAGGAGGAAGGAACCGCAGTCGGTGAGCTTTTCAAACAAGAAGGCGTGAAGCTTGTGTCTCCTTGTCACTGCACGAAGAAGAATGCAAAGGATGCCATTCGTGCGATTGTTGGTGACGATGTTTACAGAAAGAACGGGTCTGGAACCACCTTCACTATTCAGTAATTCTGTTGAAGTGCAATCCTCATTCCATGTTGCTTTGTTTCTATTTGGCTGGTTTCAGTTCGGCTAAAACAAGCTTGACGTCATCCACTAGCTCAGGTGGATCTTTAATGATTTGAAAAGCGGATAGCGCCGTATGAAGCCCCTTGATTTGAGGGCGAGAAAGCCCTTGCTCCTTAAGATCACGAATACAGTGTAGCAAGGAATGGATAGCAGGATAAACTTGGGTCGTTAGGTAATCTTGGAATACTTCGCGTTTATT
>JAEOTD010000053.1 GCA_016839995.1 Candidatus Hermodarchaeota archaeon | reverse complement strand
TGCAGGGGCTTTAATCTCAGTTAAAACCACTCGACCTCCGCGATCGGAAATATGGGTCCAGAATCGCATGGCATGTGCATATTCTTCACTAGCTTGGATCTTCATCCATTTTGCCATGCCATTGTAGTTCAGGGATTCGAAGTAAGCTGCCATGGAAAGGTAGATGTAACCAGAATAGAGTTCGAAGTTTAGTTGATCGTTAATTGCGTCTTGTAGTTCTTTACTAATTTCCATGCATCATCACTTCCGTAAGTGTAAAGCTGCTGAAGCGTTTATTTTCCCTCTTTATATTTGTAGTGAACTTCTTAACATAGTTAAGTAGTCCTTGGGATTTTGTTGTATTTCGCCAGTTCAATACTCTTTTAACGAGTCAGAATCTTTACACTGTTGAGTACAATGAAGGCGCTAATCATTGTTGACATGCTAAATGATTTCGTGACCGGCTCTCTCAAATGTGATCGAGCCCAACGCATCATACCCAATATTCGGAAACTCGTTGACGGATTCCACAAGCAGAAGCTACCTGTGATTTTTGCCAATGATAGTCACCTCGATACTGATTTTGAAATGGAACGTTGGGGTGCCCATGCAATAGAGGGTACAGAGGGAGCTGAAGTCATTCCTGAACTTGCTCCAACGGATGATGACATCATCGTAGGAAAACACGTCTATAGCAGCTTCTTCGAAACCCCTTTGGATTCCCTGCTTCGGAGTCGCAAGGTTGACACAGTCATACTAACGGGGTTGCACACCCACCTTTGTGTCCGTCATACAGCCGCAGATGCTTTTTTCCGCGGTTATAAAATCCTAATCCCCGAAGATAGCGTCGATTCCTTCAAGGCAGAGGATCACGAAACGGGACTAGCTTATCTGAAGGAATACTACGGCGCAACAATTACCGATGCCGCATCAATTCTCAAAGACTTGAAAAAGTAAGCTTGCTCCAAATCAATTCGGTTTCCTTTACCAAAGCTAGCTTGCAACCTTTTCTAGTTCTGGACTTAATTTCACTGGAAATTTAGGTGCTTCACTGAGCAGACGATAAGACTTGGGTAACAGTTCAACTTGGCTTCTGCAGTATTGACGGCTTTCCTCAAGTAAAGGAAAGTCATAGGTTAACACGCCCTGTTGGATAATCGGAACAAGTAAAGGCTCTGCGTCAGGAACTTCCTCTTCCCAACGGGAAATAGTATCTCGATGAAATAGTCCATTTTCGTCAAACTGGCGATGAACCTGTTTTCGAAAAGGCAGCAGTACCTTTTGCGCACTTAGTTTGGTTTTGGGAATGGGATGCCCATCCTTTCCAATTCGTTCGACGAGTTTATACACACCTGGAAGTGCAGACACTCCTCCTTCACGTGTTATGGGGTTGAAGTTTGCTCCAGTAACGAGGCGGGTTCCCACCCCAAATCCATCAATCGGGGCATCAGCTCGTATGAGTTCTTCGATGCGATATTCGTCAAGGTCGCTACTCACAAAGATTTTCGATTTCTCAAAACCAGCCTCATCTAAGAGTTTCCGGGCTTCAATGCTAAGCTTTGCAAGATCACCGCTATCTAAGCGAATCCCTATGAGACGATAACCCTGCTCATGCAATTCCTTCCCTACGATAATGGCATTGCGTACACCCTCAAGAGTATCGTAGGTATCAACTAACAAAATCGTATTATGCGGAAATGAAGCTGAATACTCTCGAAATGCTTGCAGTTCGTTCGGACGATTCTGAATAAAGGCATGTGGCATCGTGCCAATATACGGGATATCCCACATCTTCCCTGCTAAAACGAGAGACGTTCCAGTTGCTCCAGCAAGGTAGGCTGCTCGTGCTGCCAATAATGCAGCATCTCGACCATGGGCTCTACGTGCCCCAAAATCCACAACGGTTCGTTCATCGGCGACATCTACCATCCGTGCTGTTTTGGTAGCAATCAACGATTGGAAATTCATGATGTTTAACAGATAGGTTTCGATAAGCTGAACTTCTATTGTGGGACCTGTTACGTTAATGATCGGTTCATTTGGAAAAACTACGGTTCCTTCAGGGACAGCATAGATATCTCCACTGAATTTAAAATTCATCAGAAAGTCTAGGAAGCCATTGCGAAAGTCAGGTCCCGAGGTGGCCTCCAACCATCCGAGGTCTTTTTCTTCAAACCGGAGGTTCGTGATAAAGGCAATCACCTGCTCTAAGCCTGCTGAAACAAGATAGCTGCCAAAAGGCAGTGAGCGAACGAAGTATTCCTGGGTCACTAGGGCATCGTTTTCATGATCAAAATCTGTCTTTGTACTTGTAAGCTCATAGTAATCTAAGAAAAGGGCTATTTCATTGGGATTAACCAGTCCAAGTTTTGGGGGTGGCATACCATTAACCTCCGCATTTCCACTAAAAGCAGGATTAGACCACTATAAGGCTAGGGGCAATTTAAGTAGTTTAAATAATTCTGTAAGAACTGATAAATGAATAAAAGCAGTCCCGAAAGCCGTAAGTGTGGACGGGATAGAGGGTGTGGGGTTACACCCCTGGTCTTAAGGGAAGTAACCTTCCTTATGAGAGATCTTAATGAAATTCGTCAGCTCCGGCGGTTTTTGATAACCTAAGGCTTTAGGCAACTGATATCAATCATAGATATTATCCATTCAAAACCCTGACAAATCGAGGTGAACCCTCACAGTGGAATTGAAGCTTCTAGAGATCATTCGTCTGGCTGGAGCAATGGATGAATATCAGTTAGCCACGAATCTCAATCTACCAATTGAAGACCTTCAATACTTACTGCATCCTCTCATTCAACAAGGGTACATTACTGCCATCACCAAACATGGACAAGATTGCCTTCAATGTTCATCCCGTCACACTTGTCCAGGGAGTCGGATCCATTCACAGAACCCAAACAAAACTTTCTCAGCCTATCGGCTTACCTCTGCAGGTATGCGATATCGCCGCCAACTTCTCACCGCTAAAGGCGAAGAGACTAAATGATTACTAGTCAATACTTCCTAATCTATTTTCAGGCAAAGGCTTTTGACAAAATACTCTCACATATTGCAACAAGAAGGAATCTATCATGTCTTCACGATTACAAATCGGTCAATCCGCGCCCCCAATTAAGCTCTATGATACAGATCTCAAGCTTCGCACCCTCAAAGAGTTCAAGGGTCAGATTGTAGTCCTTGCATTCTTCCCCGGTGCATTTACTGCCGTATGTACCAAAGAACTGTGTCACTTCCGTGACACCCTGGCCAACTTCGAATCCGTCAATGCACAAGTACTCGCGATAAGCGTAAACGACCCATTCACGAACAAAGCCTTTGCTGAACAGAACCGCTTAATGTTCCCTCTTCTAAGCGATTATAACCGTGTTGTCATCAGGGCATATGATGTCATGCAAGAAGGACTTGGCAAACTCAAAGATTACACGGCAGCTAAACGAGCGGTATTCGTAATAAGCCCTGAAAGCTTCATCCGTTGGAAGTGGGTTACCGACAACCCAGCCGTCGAACCACCTTATGGGGAAGTCCAACACGCAGTAGATGATATTGGACGGACTCAATCAGCTGATTAACAAATCCCTTCCGCTATAAGGACTTCTTAGTGCCTTGTAACGTGATGGTGACGTTTTCAACTGGAATATTTTTGCCAGATTGTTTGAGGGCAATTTCGACGATGCGCTGGAGACCGGAACAACACGGCACTTCCATTTTCAGCATGGTAACGCTCTTAATAGAATTTGTACGAAAAATCTCAGTGAGTTTATCCACATAGAACTGCGCATTATCAAATTTCGGACAACCATATACCAGCACCCTCTCCTTTAGAAATTCCTGTAGGAACTGTGGATACGAAAAGGGTACACAATCGGCAACCACCAAGAGATCAGCATCTTTTAGAAAAGGCGCATTTACCGACACCAAACGCAGGGCAATCGGCCATTGTCGTTGTCCAATGGGGACTACTTCGCCACTAATCTGTGAAGGCGTTGCGGAGGTTGATCCATCAACTTTGACATCACAGGATGCGCATTCAGGGGCACCGCCACTCGCGAGGTGTTTTTCAACGGCTTCCTCATCGAAGTCAGGGGCTTCCCGGTGAATAATTTTGAGTGCTCCTTCTGGACAATGTCCTAAACAGGCTCCCAGGCCATCACATAAGTCATCTCGAATCAGTTTCACTTTTCCATCGACGATCTGGAGGGCTCCTTCGGCACAATTCGGAATGCATTCACCGCATCCATTACATTTCTCTTCATCAATTTCGATGATTTCTCGAACAGGCATGTTAACGCTGTTAACTTTTACTGCTTTTAATCCATTCCGTTTTACTAATCAAAAAAAGTGAGTGAAAAAAGGAGAGAGAATCCGCCCAACCTAGGGGGTGGACGGATTGTGTGAATATTGGGCTTCAACAAGGAGCCTATACTTTCTTGCGACGACGGACGACAAAGACTGCAACCAGACTGGTGACGACACCAATCAGAACAGCTTCCCATGGGAATCCTGGGATTCCAGGAGGAGCGGCCTGGCCGATGTTTGAGTAGGCAGTATACACTGGGTCGTGTACAACACGATATCCACCAAACTTCGGGAAGGTAATCGCGTACCAGAATGCGATATTGTTGAATGCTGTATCGGCGTGTTCGTAGAGGTCAAGTGGACCATCGTATAATGCTTGCAGTGTAGGACTTGCTACTGCATATGCCCAGAGGGCTAAGAAGTCAGCTGAGAATGGAAATTGCCAAGCTACGAGGAATAAGTCAGTGAGAAGTGGTGTCATAATCCAGCTATACGCTGGGTTATCGGAACTAATCACTGCGTTGCCATCTGATTCGTTGAGAAGGTCATAGGTGCCACGTACTCCTACTGCGAATGCGCGTTGATTACCAGCTGCATCAGTAGTAATATTCGCATATTGCCAATCAGCAGCGGGAGCTGGAGTTGTTGAACCTGTATCGGTGTAGTAATTGGATCCCCAAGCACTTACGAAGTGAGCCGCACCCACAGTTACGTTTTCAAACGCCTCGTGCACGGCTTGAAGAGGAACAGATTGTCCAAGTGCATACAATGCCTGTACTTGTCCAATCGTATAGAAGGTTTCAGCAGTTACTTCACCAGAGGTGCTATTTACTTTCACAACGTATTCGAATGTGAGTTCACTAATTTGAACCTCGAAGAAGGGGATAAGGAGTGTTGCAACGAATCCGAGGAGTGATCCTCGGTCGACAATTCGAGCGTAGAGATTTTCGTAGGTGACGCCGAATCGGTATTCACCCGGAGTAGAGTCATCCATGGTGATTGCTGATACTTCAGGGGTTGAGGATGTTCGGTTTCCGCCATCCCATCCGTAGGGAACGACGAACCAGAAATCTTCGTCACCATCTCGGACGTTATTACCGTGATGGTCACCTGCACCGGTATCATTGAAGGCGAACATGAAGGCGAACACTGCGCCTGTAAAGATTTCATGTCCACTTGGAGTCGTAAAGTGCATTCCAAAGAGCTGGTATGGAAATGTGGAGTGCGTATCATTAGCAGCAACATACACATCACCAAGAGCAAGTAATGCAGCTTCGAAGGCTCCGGTGCCATCATAGTTTACGTGGTGCATAATCAGCTCCACGTGGTTCCCTGTATCACTGTCGGTTATGTTGACTTCTTTAGTCCAGCCACCAACTTCTGCGAAGGTATGATCAAAAATCGCTGCTTCACTGCCAGGAACATAGGTTGCGGGTGGAAGGGCCATCGATGTCATTGGGGCTAAAATAACCGCGAATGTAAGCGCTAGAGCCACTATTGGAAGGATTTTCATTTTTTTCATCAATTTAAAGCACACCTTTACCGTTATCGGCAAGTGTTTGCTCGTTAGTTTCCCCTCTCAAAATACGAATTTAAAGAAGCTGATAAGATTAGTTTTCCGTCTAGAAAACTGCGGTTATCTATGATTTCACCTTGAAAATTTTTGATAAATCCTAGAAAACTAGTTTCGGACAACCCAGCTTCGTGTGTATTGACCAAAGAAACGTAGGAAGCCCGCCTTCCGAGCTTTGATTAAGCCCGCAATAATGTCAAAAGGCAGAATGAGAACTTTAGTTAATGCCCGGACTGCTGCCGGGTGTTGCCCAACGCGTGCACCACTCACATCAACAACCCGAATACCAAGAAGCATTTTCCCGAGCGTCTGCCCCCGGTATCCCTCTAGGAGCGTGAAATACATCCAAAAAATCGCTAGGATAAAGGCTCGAATGAGCACGACTGTCAGATCAGGATACGCAAAAACCACGTCCACGATCCGGGTTAAGAACAAGGGAACTGTAAAACCTCCCATCCACCAGGCGGGGATCAGCTGAAACGCAGATGCAAAATCTGCGGCAATAAACAACAAGGACAGAATCAGCATGACATCAATGAGAAGTGCCAAAGTCCTGCGACCAACGAATTTTCCTGGGATTTCAGATTTTGTAACCTCTGTGCCACTGAGCCGACTATCTAACATTTTCCATGTGCGGTAGAGCTTCAATCCTTCGTTGGATATCTGGTATTGGCCTTCAACCTGGGCTAAGAATGGGTCAAGTTTTTGTAAATGAAAATTCAGTTTTCCGCTAGAGATATTCACACGTGCAAGGATTTGTGAATAGGAGATACCAGGAGTTTCATAGACGGTTTCAAGGATTTGACGGCGTAATGGGTGCCCGATGGCAGTGAGAAACGCATCCAAGTCCGTCATGGGTCGGTTTCATTCCCAGTGTGCCAGTTGTTTAATTGGGTCTCCTTATGCTCTCCGAGTAGATGGAGTAGCCACGTTCCATATCCACTGATGAAATTGCGCCTTTATACATATCGTCTCGTACCTCTACGCCTCCTCTTTGGAGGTATGGTTCTTACGACCATTAGCTCGGATGACACGCAACACGACCACGATAAGTGCGATTAATGCCACCGTTCCAATGAAAATCAATCCAATGGCACTTGCTGTCTGACCTACGTTTGAATAAGCAGTATAGACTGGATCGTGTTCAACACGATAGCCTTGAGACTCAGGGAATGTAACTCCAAACCAGAAAGCTGCTGTATTGAATATATTCTCTGCATGGTCAAGTACACCTTGGGGACCATCGAAGAGACGTTGAAGATACGAACTCATAGCATAAGCAAAGATGCTGAAGATGTTAGCTGAAATTGGGAGTTGCCATAGTAAGAGAAGTAAATCAACTGGTTCAGGTGAAAGAATCCAACTATAGGCAGGTAGATCTGACTGAATCGTCGAAAAGGGGTCAGTACTCTCGTTGAGAACATCATACGATCCACGAGTACTCAACGAGAAAGCCCGATCTCGCCCCAAAGTATCCGTTGAGATGTTGACAAGAGTTGAATCCACTCCACTCACTGGAGTTGAGCCAGCTGTCCGTGTATAATATCTGGTTGTCAAAATGATTCCGAGATGCGCGACTCCAATTCCAACATCTTGGAGTGCTTCATGGAAGTTCGGTACTGACACGCCGAGGAACCTGAAGTCTGTGACTTGACCAATTGTATAGTAGGTTTCTGTGGTGATTTCACCACTCTCAGTATCCACTTGGATATCATAAGTCACGGTTAACTCACTAAACGTAATTTCGAAAAGCGGTAATAACAACGAAATCAAAAATTCACCTGGGGAATTCGCTGATACGATTCGACCATAGAGGTTCCGGTACCGAATTCCAAACTGATAATGGTCATCATCCAGTTTAGTTACGGGAATTGCTTCGACTGTAACTGGAACAGAGGTGTTTCCCTCATTGTATCCATAGGGAATGATGAAAAACCGATTTTCTCCAGGGCTAGGAATCCCGTTGTGATCGGTATCGTTGAATCCGAACAAAAAGGCAAGTAATGATCCAGCAAAAATGTCTCGCCCTCCTTTGGTCTTAAAGTGTAAGCCAAAAAGCTGGTAGGGGAGCGTCGATTGCGTTCCATTCTCGTTCTCAATGATTCCCAGGGCAAGCAGCATCGCTTGAAAGGCTCCTTCCCCTTCATCGTAATTCAAGTAACTGGCAATGAACTGCACCGTATCGTTATTCTCGGATTCAAAGATAATGGAATCATTGGTCCATGAATGCTCCGTAAATGTGTGCCCAAAGAAGGAACGCTCCATTCCAGGAATCCACTGCTGAGGTAATTGGGCGTTCACCTGAGCAGGAGATATGAAAAAGAGTAGACAGAAGCCGAACAGGGCCAGTGACAGCCATTTAGCATACCCTTTCACGCTACGAACCACTCAACATGAATTTGCTAGCGTTTATCTAGTACTCAATCTGCGTATTTAAGCAGAATGAAAAGAACAACTGTCCTCCTAGACAACCAGGATTGACAACCCCGTTCTACAAATCGAACAGGTCCCCTCATACAGGTAAAAAGAAAAAGAGGGAAAGAGAGGGCACAACGCCCTCTAGGTTTATGAAACTAAAGCTTCTCGCCACATTCGCCGCAGAACTTCCCTTTCGCAGGAGCTCCACAGTTGGGGCAGAACGTCTTCGCCTTTGCGTGCGCGTCAACCGTTTTTCGGATTACCTTACCACATTCACTGCAGAATTTCGGTGCTTTTCCGCTTTTGAGGGGCATTGCTGCTCCACAATGTGGACAGGCGACGTGGGTGACACCAGAATCTTGTGGCTTTTGGGATTGGCGCATCATCTCAGCTAGTTGTGGGATGAGGACAATTCCTGCACCAGCGCCGGCGGATCCTCCGCCTTGACCGAGGGCTTCAGCACTGCGTCGCATAGTTTCAGCGGTGAGGACTTCTCGTCCACTGACCCCTTGGACAGCAAAGAAGAGGCGTTCGCGGTATTCGGGTGATGTGTCCATTCCGGCGAAGGCCATGTCAAGAAGTTTCAAGCCGTATTCTTCGAACTTATCGGCAAGGATGGTCTTGGTTTTCATGCTGGTTTCATCAAGGCGAGTCATCGCATCTTGAAGTGAATATCCAGACAGCTCATCCATGGAAAGCTCGACGAATTTCGATCGGATGAAGTTCGTGACATCTTGTGTAGTGTAATTTTCTCCAGCTACGACTTCGTTCACAAAGACTTGAGGATCTTCGATTTCAAACCAAAATTCTCCGTGGAACATTAGTGGGGCGAGGTCTCGAGTTTGTCCCTTGCCTCCAAATTTTCCTTGGAATTTGGTCATGTTAAGGAAGACTACTTCAGCGGTGAACGGTGATTTATCGAAGCCTGCAATGCGACGTAATATTCCTGTAAGAATCGGTACGTTGGCAGTGGTGAGTGTGTGACGACCGACCCCCATGACGTCGAGGGCCTTGCCATCTCGGTAGAACACGGCGGCCTGGTTTTCACGAACGAGACATTGGCTGCCCCATTTCACGAGGTCATTGGGCCATCGGAAGACGATTTCGTTCTTTCGCATGCGTTTCCATTCGATTATTTCGGGCATGGTTCTTTCTCCCTCTGGAAATCCAGTTTGGAAGGTACAGAAGGTCTGCGTTGCCATTCGTGTCCAGCCTTTTCAACTTTACGACTTCTCTTTTTGTATCGTTTTTCTAGTAGTAAAACCACGAGAGCTAGGGCTTTTCGGACGCACTCGTTCTTGCTTTGGGCTTAAGGGGTGGCAACTCGTCTTCAAGATACGATTCTAGATTCTTACGAATATTGGCTTGGGAGTTTTGGTGATACACATGAATTAGGTGATTTCGTAGGATGCTAAGTGGTGTCTCACCCATCTTTTCTGCAAACACTACCTCAACCTTCGCATCAATCAGAAGGTGAGCTGTATTTTTACCCCTTTGTCTTGTTTCCTTTGCAAAGGGATTCGGCATTGTCTCCCAAAGGGTAATCTTTCGCTTATCAATATCCAGTATTAGGAAATGGGGAGTTGAGCCAAAGTGAGTGTTTGGTTTCGTATCGGGAGTTGCCTTTACTTGATCAACTGGAAAAGCCACACGAAATGTAACGGGTAACACGGGTTCAACATGAACAAGAAATGATAGGACATCTGGGTACGATTCTCTGACCCGCGTTGCAATTTCCTCAGCTAAGAGATGTGACTGAAGAACGGTTGTTTTCCCTGCAACTTCGAGATGCATTTCTCCATAACAAATAGGTCCTGCTCTCCGGAGTCTTATTGCATGGACTCCTAAAACGCCTTGGATTGGTTTAGCAAGTTGCTCGATGGCTTTGATTTGTTCTGGATCTTGACCTGCATCCATTAGGATGAGACCGGATTCGTAGATTAGTTGTAGGCTGCCTCTTAGAATGAGAAGCCCAATAATGAAACCTACAATGGGTTCAACCATTGGGAATCCAAACCAGGTGAATGTTAATCCTATAACCACTGCGATTGAGGCGAGTATGTCCATTTGAAATTCTTGTCCTGAATTGTACACGGCTTTACTACCCGTTTCTCGCCCCACCTTCTTCAAGTACCAGGACATAACGAAGATTATCGGAATGGATGCGATGGAGACAATTAAGGCGAGTTCAAGGAAGCTCAAGGCTGTTGGAAATAAGAACCGTTGGATTGCATGCCATACTACGCCTATTCCAGTGATGAAGATAACGATGGCAACAACCAGGGCCGCCATCGTTTCTGCTTTAAAATATCCATAGGGGTATTTTTGGCTTGGAGGGCGTTGGGCTAGCCAGAGTCCGAGAAATACCGTGATGATTGCTATTAGGTCTGTGAGAGAATCAATTCCTTTAGCTAGCAGGCCAACACTTCCAGTTAGAAGTGCAACGGTAAACCACGTAATAGCTAAGGCTACGACCATAGTTGCAGCCCATTTTATGACTCGTCGTGCTCGAGCCAAGTTCTCATCAATCACGGTGTGTGTAGTGCTCAAAGGAATCCCATTCCGTGCGTTGGGGTTTTCAAATACACTCCTTGATATAAGTTTCATCTATGGCTAATGAAATTTCGGAAATCACAATGATGGCTCTTTGGATTGTCAAATATCCGCTGAACTAAAAAACTCTATATGAGTGGTTCTATGAGCACCTTGAAAAGGGGATTGAAAGACAAGATGGTCGACCATTTCGAATCCATAAAAATTCTTGATAACTTTTACCAGACGAGTTCATTTTTCCCAATGCCAATCGTTCTAGTTTCAACATGTGCAGAATCTGGACAAACCAACCTCGGTCCGTACTCACTGGTTTTTCCACACATGATTGCCGATGAAAGCAAGCATGCAATGATGTTGATTACTCGTGCAGACAGCAACACGGCGCAAAATATTCGACGAACCGGCCATTGTGCGATTAACTTTCTCCCTGACGAGAAGAAATACCTTGAGAACTGTGTTCTTCTAGGTTACCCAGGTGACACGACTGAAGAAAAAATGAAAGACAATATCTTCACACTTCTTCCCTCCCCTCGCAATGGCGTTGATCCAAACTCTCCGTATCCTGATATCATCAAAGAAGCTTTTCAGGTCTTTGAATGCACTTGGGATTCTTCCTTTCCTTCTAAGCTCGTAGAGGGCTGTGAAAACTTTCTCTTACGTGTTGAAGACATTCTCTTGAAACCAAAATACAAGGAAGCTATCATCCGTGGTATGGATGCAAAATCATTTCCGCGTATGCCCATTGGCTATGGCTTTCGAGACAACATCCATTTCTGGTTTACCCAGGGTAGTAAACCTTTTGCGCTTCGTATTCCTGAATCCAAGGGCACCAGCGTCAATACTGTGCTTTATGCTGCGAAGCGCTATGATCCAACAATTGAATGGATGCCAGAAGCTGCTGAGAAAATTGTAAGGGTGCCACGACTCTTTCTGAAACGTGCAATTGCTGGCATTGTCGATGAAGCCAAGAAAAAGGGGCTCACGGTCATCACGCCAGAATTTATGGATAAAGTCCGAGATAAGCGCCGAAAAGAAAAAGACGATTGATACCCGTGTTTCTAGCCTATTCTTGACTCTGTAGTTAAAAAAGAGAAAAAGAGGGAAGGAGACAATCTTAAGACAAGGAGGGTGTCTGGTTTAAACGACCTCAATGCCCATGATGACTTGTTCTCGTTCCTTCCACTTACGGTTCATTCTAAAAGCTGTTTTGCGGAGATCCTTGATGTGACCTACAGCTTCATCGGGATCCTCTTCAATCAACATCAAGACATCATCACAAGCAGTGTCGAAAGCTTGGACCTGCTCTGCAAACCAACTGTCATATCGTAGCATGTTCTCTAGGTCATCTTCTTTGATTTTGATGGCATCAAAGAAGGGACGATACCCATAATCAGCATGTTCAACTCGGCTGATGAGTTTCTCGGTTCGACTCATAAGTGAGTCAACAGCTCTGTAGGATTCTTCAATTTCCGCTTCGACAATAGCGGCTCGGATGTCTTGGATTTTCTCTGCGCTTTGGCGTAGACGGGTAACGATTTGGTCGCGAAGGATGCGGTCGGCGTTTCGACGTTCTTCTTTGATTCGGTATCCCCGCCAACCGGGTATTAATTTCATGATTTTTTGTGTCAGGGTGCGTTCGTCATCGACTTTTTCCATAATGGATGGTTTATCATCATCTCCCAAGGAGATCACCTCGATGGTCGCTATTTAGGCATTGGGTCGAGACCTTATAAAATCTCGCCAGTTTAGCCGAATCATCTTCGAAACCTATTCAATGGACGAAATTGGCGTAGTTTCCACTCTAACAGCTAGTAGACTTGAACTATCATCATATGCTATGTTTCAGGGTTTATCGTGCTCTTTCAGCTGCTGTTCCACGGGATCCAAAGTAAATCGTCAGTAGTGCTAGGAATAGTGGGATAATTGCCATACCGATTCCCATATAGAAAAGAAAATCTGGGTTTAGTCCAAGGATGGTTTGACCATTATATGCTAGATATGTGAGGTATGCACCTACACCAGTTAGTGCAAACCAAATTACTGACATACCCATGGTTTTGGCCTTGAAACTGGTCGTCTTTGGAATGTCGGTGAATAGAACACGACCGTTAGAGGCATCTAACGCGGCTTCGTAAGTCTTTCCGCCACCAACTGTAAATTGGATGTGATAGATTGGGACATGGATATACGCTTGATCAGTGACTTTGAAAGTCTCCCGAGCATCATCAATTTTTTCGGTTTCTCGGTTGATTCTCGAAAATATCATGTTTCGTGTAGCTTGAGTTGCCTGTTGTCGTGCTGTTTCTGCTGAGACCTTTGAAAACAACACATTTCCTGTATATTGTTGAACCTCTTCAAAGTTGAAGTATCGCCGGGATCGTGTTGCAATGGGATAATTGACAATTTCTGCCCGTGCTTTGGGTCCAGCATATAGACGGATTTGTCGTGTCTGTTCTTGGTGTCCTGATTCCGCGACCCATTCCCAGTGAATACTATTATATCGTCCACCAGATTGTCCACGGAAGGTGGCTTTCCGGTCGATTCCCTTATAGGCCACATCACCTTGGACAGTTACAGTCCAATAGGGATAGTAGGTCATGGAAAGATCTTTCAATTGGATTTTTTCAGCTAAGTCATCTGCAACTCCAGGAACCTTCACTAGGTATGCTTTGAGAGTATCCAGTGCATCACCTTGAGAGTAATTCACAGCTAAAGCATAATGCTCTTTCATCTTTGCGCCATCAGGTGTAAACGATGTACCACAATAGGAACAAGTGATGATGGCATCATCAGCATGGATGTTCAATGCACCGCCACAATTTGGACAATGTTTCTTTGCCATTTTCTTCACCTTAACTTTCTTTGATCACTCTCTTTTTTCAGTACTAATCTTGAAGCTTTGCTGGGTGCCATATACTCCAAGAATTAAGCCGATGACGATACATACGGCGGATAGGAATGTGTAATCTGGTGAGAGTAGTTGAGCTACAAAGTAGGTTCCCACGGTTCCTATGAGAAAACCTATGATGCTTAGAATGAACATGGCACCACGAAAACTTCCTGAAATGGGGACTTCCCCCTTCAGGATTTTCTTGGTATGTCCATCGATGCCTACACGGTACGTCTCACTACCAAATTGGTAGCGGACAAGCCAGTGTGGGACATGCAACAAGTATGAGCCGGTTTTGTTGATCCGACTATGGCAGTCCCAGATTTTTGTGGCCCTAGAGTCTGCTCGACCGCGATGGTCTTGGGCTACAAAGGTTTCAGCGATTTCATAAGCATCGGCGTCGGTGAGTTCGCTGTTCAGAAAAAGGGGTTTTGATTCTACTGCAGTAATTGCATTGTAGTCAAAGGGTTTGATTCCCCTCTTAGTCACATGAAGTGCTTTATCCAATTCGCCTAAGCTGTAGAAGGTGGCACCTCGTCGACAAAGGACGTTTACCGAACGATTCTCATCGAAGTGCCCTTGAATGGGTTCGTATTCGATTTTAGTACGAGAACGACGTTTACCCTGCGAATCCGTATAGTATTCTGTTTCTGTGTGTTTCTTATACCCCTGATATGAGGTATAGGCGTGCATTGATTCAACCCAGAAGGGAACGAATCGCAGATGTGCCTCAGTCACTCGGGCTTTACCACCACGTCCAACCCACTCGTTGATTTTGTCGTAGATTTCACCAGAATCGATGGTGGGTTCTAAGACGAAGTGATTTTCTATCTTCTCACCTTCAACGGTGGAAGTAAACCCACAGTACCCACATACAATGACTACGTCATCAGGGCTAACTGTGAGAGGCGCTTTACAGGATTGGCACTTTAATGCAGTCATGGTTTCAATTGGCTGCGTTGCCACTGTTCTTCCTCCTGTTTTCTGACATTGCAAAGAATACCTTTAACAGTTTCCTCTGTGTTCTAAATTCCTACTGCATTTTAAATAACCGGGCAGAAGGCTGAAAAGGAGAGGCGCGCAAGGCAACCTGGTGGATACCCTTGACAAAGATTCGTGACGGGGACACAGTTCTTTTTTACTTGGATTCCCGGCGTCATTGGCTTCTTCGGGTCGAGGCAGGCAAATCCTTTCACCTCCACCGGGGAATATTAGACTTTGACAAAGTGATTGGTCAACCGTATGGGAGCCTCATTCCTACGAGCCTTGGGGCATATGTTGCTGTCCTTCCCCCGTTACCCCGAGATCGGGCAATCAAAATGGGACGTCAAACCAATATTGTGTATCCCAAAGATGCAGGATTGATTCTGCTGTTAGTCGGTATCGGACCTGGGTCAAAAGTCGTTGAAGCTGGAACGGGAAGTGGTGCCCTGACATCCATTCTGGGATATCATGTAGCCCCCAATGGCCATGTTTTTTCCTATGAGATTCGAGAGGATTTTGCCAAAGAAGCACAAAAGAATCTGGCTAAAGCAGGGTTAACCAATCTCATCACGATTAAACAGCAAGACATTCTCGCAGGAATCGAAGAAACCGAGGTTGATGCGGTCGTGTTAGATATGGCAGTTCCCTGGGATGTTGTCCCGCTTGCATATACTGCCCTCTGTGGAGGTGGGGGGTTCGTGTCTTTTTCGCCGACCATTGAACAAACACAACGCACCGTTGATGCTCTTTACGAGTCTCATTTCACTGAGATTATGACTCGTGAACTCATTGAACGTGAAATACTTGTCCGCCCCGGAAAAACACGTCCGGCAACTCGAATGATTGGACACACTGGGTATGTGACCTCTGCTCGGAAAATCTATCCGCCTAAAAAGAATCAAACCTAGCGAAGGAAACCTAACATTCTCTTCTTTCTCCGACGCTAGGACCAACAACTCAGAGTCTAATCCAAGGATGCGCCACAATTGTGACAGAATCTTGCTTCTGGCGCTGGTACTGGTGATCCACAACTGGCACAGAATTTTGAGCTGTTAGCAGGCTGAGCGGCGACTGCTTGACTAGCAGGTCTCGCTGGTACAGCTGCGAGTATCGGATCGAGGAGCGAGTTGTTGACCGTTCGACTACCACTGCCGTGCTCTGGACACTGAATGCTCAAAGCCGTAGTGCGTTTTCCACCTCGTTGCCCTGCAATGTCAACGGGTTGACCACATCTCTTGCACAAAAGGACATGTTCACGAATCAGGTCAGCAGTCTCCTCATAATCACTTACAGACATTTTGTAGACGACTTCACTGGTGTGCACCGGACAGTTCATATATAATTTGACTTGGTCTGCTTTGGGTTTACTAACACGACTAACAATTCGTGGTCGACCACATCGTCGACAATGGAGTTTCTGTTGTACTTCATCTTGTGACATACGGATTACACTCTGTTCTCCAATAACGAAAATGCAGACTTATAAACAATCGTAACCGAGCGGAATGCGAAAAGTCCCACTAAGAAATCATTATCTAGCCCAAATCGTATCCAAGATGCGCAGGTGCTTTGTGTTATGGATCAATCAACCTCACTTCCTGTCACTCCAAAGATGATTCTTCAAGCCCATAAACGCCTTGATGGCGTAATTGTTCGAACACCTGTGAAACCTTCTCCTCATCTATCCACGATATCGGGAAGGTCAGTTCAGGTTAAATGGGAGTGCTTACAGCGAACCGGCGTCTTCAAACTACGGGGGGCTTACAATAAAATCGCATCACTTCCCTCTGATACTGCTGAACGTGGTGTTGTAACGGCATCTACTGGTAACCATGCCCTAGCCGTTGCATATGCGGCTCAGCAACGAAAAATTCCTGCGACAGTAGTGGTTCCACATGGTGCATCTCCGTTAAAGATGAAAAAATGCAAGCAGTATGGGGCTACAATACTAGAACACGGTGACAATTACGATGACGCTGCAGAGTATAGTGTCAAATACGCTGAAAACAACCAATTGACACTTGTGCATGCATATGCGGATCCATTAGTGATTGCAGGGCAGGGAACTGTTGGCTATGAACTTCTCGAGGATTTTCCCAAGGCAGATGTCGTAATTGTGCCTATTGGTGGTGGGGGATTAATTTCTGGGATTTCTCTGTGGATAAAGGCTAACAACCCAAACATCCGGGTAGTTGGAGTACAAACAACAGCCACACGTGCTTTCTATGAAAATTATCATCGTCGACAACTTTTCCACGTACCCATTGAACCCACTATCGCAGATGGTTTGGCGGGAAATACTAGCCAATTGAATCTTGATATAGCTTTAGAGTTCGTCGATGAAATCGTACTCGTTGAGGAAGATGGACTTCGAGATGCTATTCGCTGGACCCTTGACCATGAAGCGCAAACTCTTGAACCAGCTGGAGTCGTTGGAATTGCAGCTCTCCTCGAAAACCGAGTTACACTTTCGAAGGATGCAATGGTAGCGATTATCGCGAGTGGACGCAATATTGATCCAAAGCTTCTGAAAGAAATTCAACAGAGCTAGCTTGAACACTCTTCGGTTCCTAGAGAAATCCACACTTCAATAATCGCAAGTTACGTTGAATTTTCACTTCGTGATGTGATTCCCCGTTTACCCCAATGGTAACGTCCACGGCGCCGCGCTGGGCCACCGATAAGCTTAGTAGAGATTTCAATTGTATTTTTGCCAATTTTGATAATATTGTAATTCTGGCACGGACTTCCACGGAGCCTGGGGCTTCCACTAGTTCCAGAATAGGAGAGCACCATGTTTTCCAAACGCCAGACCCACGGATAATGGCGGTGCCCACTGAGAATTAAACTCACGCCCTTGTGCATGAGCAATTCCAGCATGTCCCCAGCATCAACCATAATGTCTCTCTCGCGACCCGAACGAGGTATTGGAACCAAATGGTGGTGAAGGGCAAACACCTTCAAGAGTTCCTTATCAACCTTCGAGTAGGCTTTGTCAATGAAGTTGCGACCTTCGCGTCCAATGTGTCCGGTATCTAGATCTGGTTCGGAGCTATCCACGGCCATAAGAAAGATTGTATCGTCTTTGTGTTCAACAAATCGGGAACCAAAGAGTTCCTCGAAAATTAAATATCCCACATTAGAAGCATCATGGTTGCCCATGGTGTAGATGATAGGTGCATCAATATTTTGTAACATATCTTGGGCTTCTAGGAATTGCTCACGAATTCCGTTCCAGGTCAAATCGCCACACATCATAACGAGATTGGGTTTCATTTTGTTAATTTCTTCAATTGCGGTGACGATCATGTCTCTCCGGTAGCCTGATTCACCCACGTGCAAATCAGATATCTGAACAAGTGTATATTTTGCCATTTTTTTCACACTCATATGTCGTGAAACTTCCTGGGCACTTAGTAATAAGTCGTTTGGGTAAGATTCTTTGAACGAAAGCACAGGATATAAACCCACAATCATTACCCTCTAAGTAACTTGAGTCAACCTCGGTGAATACGCTTGGTAAAATTTGGTGCTCCTGAATGGATTGGGCAATTTGTCGTAACGCTTAATGAAAACGAAGCCTACGCAGAAGCTGCAGAAACATGGGAAGGCGACTTCCTTTTCATTGTTTATCCATCAGAAGAAGGTGGAAATGATGAAGAAATCGTTATGTGGATGGATCTATGGCATGGAAAGTGTCGCGACCACGCTATGCTTCCAAATCGTGACGCGAAAGAAACCGCTTTCATATACGAAGGTGAATATGCCAACTGGAAAGAAATTATTGAAGGTCGATTGGATCCTATCAAAGCACTGTTAACACGGAAGATGAAATTAACCGGTGATCGGGCCAAAGTCATGCGGGCAACCCGAGCAGCAAAAGAATTGGTTAGAACAGCACAGATGATTAAAACCGAATTCTAAGTCAACGGCTTGGGTTAAGTTTCTGACTCCTCCTCATCCTATCCACTTTTCTACTGGAACATAATAATGGATGTAGTTTCGTGATGGAGAAATTTTGCTCCACTTCATGAGCTAATTGAGGTAGTTAGTCTATGTGGTATTTTCGTTCTCCTCGACTCATCGTCTTTGGTGATGGTGCACTTGATCATCTCAAGGAACTTGAGGGTACTCGCGTATTCGTTGTGACTGATAAAACCATCGCAAAATTAGGATTCTTAGACACGGTTCTAGAGAAGCTGAAGGAAGGTGGAAAGGAAGTGGCCTTCTTTGATGGAGTAACTCCAGAACCTCCTGACACGGTTACCCAAGTCTGTGCGAAAAAAGTTCGCACTTTTGATCCCGATATCATCATTGGTTTAGGTGGGGGATCAGCGATGGACGTCGCAAAAGTGGCTCGAATACTAAATGAACACCCAGAACATCCCATTATCGACATTACGCCCCTAACAACCATCTCGGTTTCAAAAACTACACTGATTGCCATCCCGACAACATCTGGAACTGGATCAGACGCTACTTGGGCTGCTGTCATAACGGATTCGAAAGATCGGAATAAGATGGAGTTGACTCACCCAGAGCTAATGCCCTACATTTCCATTCTAGACCCTGCACTAACTATGTCAATGCCGACACAAGTGACCGCCTCCTCAGGAATGGATGCCCTCGCGCAAGCAATTGACGGATACACCGTCCAATGGCGGAATGACTTCAGCAATGGATTGAGCATTCATGCAACGCGAATGATATTCGAATACCTGCCAAAGGCATTCGAAAATCCAAATGATTCCGAAGCCC
>JAEOTD010000052.1 GCA_016839995.1 Candidatus Hermodarchaeota archaeon | reverse complement strand
AATTAGTGGAAATGAGCCGTCAGGTGGGATTGATGATTTTCCCGTGGGCTGTCAATGCAGAAGAGGAGTTGCAGAGGATGATGGATTTGGGATTAGAGTTTGTTATCACGGATGAAGTGAAGAAAATGCAGCAATTCCTGAACGCTTTGCCCAAACGGTGAATTGAATTTCTCCTTCGTTTCCTCAAGCAACCAAGCGTGATAAACATAGGTAGCAGTGATATTTCCAAAGAGGAGAACAGGTTTAAGGGAACAGTGTACTGTTGGAAGCTACAACTGGGATGAACTACAATGT
The DNA here is from genome assembly GCA_016839995.1 of Candidatus Hermodarchaeota archaeon. Taxonomy (GTDB): domain Archaea; phylum Asgardarchaeota; class Hermodarchaeia; order Hermodarchaeales; family Hermodarchaeaceae; genus Hermodarchaeum. The sequence goes on along the minus strand of JAEOTD010000052.1, from coordinate 8,709 downwards.
CAACCAAATCGAAACAACCAAGACCCTGGCGAAAGTGGCTCATACTCACTTTCGCAATTGTCGGCATTACCGTGATGATTCTTGGCGCTTTCTTTGGCATCTTGATTCTGTTCTTTGGCGTGATAATCCTGAGTCTAGGCTTTTTCCTGTGGCTTCAAGGTGTTATTGGGCAATCGAAGCAGGCAGCGCCAGGGCGGTTGCGATTAGATTTGCTTACGGAGCACATCAATCCGTACGATGCACTAGAAGAGATGGTTGACTATGATGAAGCAGATATTGGTCGACTCGACTTGACCAATGAACAAATCCGCGAAGCAGCCCAAGTATTGCAAAGCGCTCGATCGAAAGACGAGCGGACCGCAACGTTACGACTACTAATGGCGGGTGCCCAAAGCGTTCCTTACCTGAGAGCAGACCTGCATAGTACGAACCCAAAAGTTGTGGTTACCAGTCTTATGACTCTACGATATTTCGATAAAGATGCGGCATCGGCTGTAGAACCAGTGACTGAGTTGTTAGAAAGTGACAACGCGGAGATAAGAGGGCATTCAGCACTTCTATTAGGAAAAATTGGTTCTGCTGCAAAAGAAACGATTCCAAAGCTGATTTCGCTTCTCCAAGATACCGATTTAACCGTTGCCCGTGATGCAGCAATTGCCTTGGGGATGATTGGAGTCAAATCAGATGAGGTGGTTAAGGCTTTGAAATCAGCCCGCGATGCAGAAGAACCACCGCTTCAATTGTTCAGTCAAATTGGATTAGCACACTTAGGTGCGTATGACGAAGCTAGTATTGCATTCTTAACTAACATCGTAAATGATCGGGATCCCATGAACGGGATTTTTGCCGTTCAAGCATTAGGACAAATTGGAGCACCGGCAAAAACCGCAGAGCAATCTATTCTTCAATTATTGACCCACCGGCATCCAGCATTACGATTAATTGCCGCACAGACCCTGCACCGTTTCAATTCAACCCCCGGTCCGATCGCCAAGTCATTAGTACGCAATCTACCGCTTCGAAAAGCGGAGCCGTTCATTCGACGAGATAGTTTCAATCTCCTGAAACAAATCATCAAAGAAGTCCCAGAAGTCATTCCTCAACTTACCAAACAAGTTTCGAACCGTGACCCGGTAACCCGTGTCATGGCTGCACGTCTTCTCACTGAATTCGGCCCAGAAGCAATTGATGCCGCCCCTGCACTTCTCAAAATGATGGAAGATCAATTAATGACCTGCCAATACCACGCCCGCCAAGCATTAGAGAAAATATCACCTAGTTACGAAGACGAATAGAGCAAGATTTAGTGGAAGAAGAGAAAATTAGAGGGATAACAGCTTTTGATCCTTTTATACTCTGTTAGGACCACTTAGGGTCGGTACGTCTCCGCATCAGCGCAATCGAACCGATCTCACTTCTCCGGTAGGGTGGTCCACCTATAAATAGCGCCATGCCTGAACCTATCCTGGTCGCCGCGAGTTGCGCGGAGACCTTAAACGCCTGGTCCGCGAGACGGGAGGTGACAGCCCCCTAGGGCAGTGCCCGTCGATGACGCAGGAACCGAACACCAACCAGCTGTCCTGGAAGGGTAAGTTTCGGACAACGGATATGCAGTTCACATACTGTGAACTGCACATCAGTTCTAGTAAACTGTGTGAATTGGAGAAGTTAGTTGTTTAACAACCGTCCCATCCAAATTCAGGCATTATCTCTGTTGTAAATCCTTCAACTTTCGGTTTAAGGTAGGTTCCCCATTTGTCAACAGCCAGTTGCAGTTCTTTCATGTCCTTGGGGATATTTTCGAAATCGCCACCTTGCATATAGAGATCTACCGCTTGGCGCATGCCTTTTGCTCCATCAATAGAGCCGTTAGGATGGGCATGGACACCACCGCCAGCTCCGAGTATAATGTCTGTTCCTAGTTCATGAATGTTTACTGGAATCATACCAGGATACACACCACCTCCGACAATTGGCCAGTTCGCCTTGATATGGTAGAAAGAAGCTCGTGAGTTCAAGCCAGAGGTGATCTCGTCGAAGTAGGGCTGGAAGAGCTTACCATGACTTGTAGGAAGTATGTACATATCGCCTCCACATAGTCGTACAAATTTGGCGATAGTTGGATAATTGAAGCCGTGCATTCCACGGTACCACATTCCGGCTCCTGCTGGGTGAGCGAGGACGGGAACTTTGATAGATGGATCTTCGGCAACATCTCGAAGAATCGTGAATCCTGTGGAAAGGAAGTTGATGTGGAGTGCATTTGCACCCATTTCGACCATTTTTTCAGCATTTTCCAATGTTCGGTGTCCGTCATCTGAGATGTTGATTGTGTAAAGAGTTTTTTCACCTGTTTCGGCTTCCGCCTTGTCGACTGCCTCCATGACTGCAGTAATGCGGTCCTCGAGAAGGCAGTTGCAGGGAGATTCCATTAGTTCATCATCTTTGATGATGTCAATTCCTCCCGCAGCACTTTCATAACATTGTTCAGCGAAAACAGAAGTTTCAAGGCCTACACAGGGTTTAATCATGGTGAGTGTTAGAGGCCGTTCTTTTGCTTTGAGGATCTCTCGTACACCTTCAACGCCGAATTTCGGTCCTTTAAATGGTGCAACAAATGATTTGGGAAATTGCACATCCAAGATGCGAACTGCTGTATTCTTAACGTAGAAAATATTTCCAGCAATAGCTGCCATTAGTTGTGCAACGGAGGGCAGAAAGTTGGCCATTGGAAAACCAATCTGGGCGATGATATTAGTATAATCAGGACCTGGCGTTCGGTAGAAGCCTAGAGTCTTCCCTAGAAATTGACGTCGTACTTCATCAGTCTCACGAGGTACACGAATCCATGTACCTGTGGTTTGTTCGATTGACAGACCTTCAACAATGTGAAGCAAATCCGTTTCTTGCGTCCGGATATGGAATGTGGTGATTACATAGTCCTCGGGATCAATACTTTCTCGAGTGGCTAATCCTTCGGGTTCGTATTTTGGCATGGTGGGTTTAACCCCCAGTGCTTGGCGAAAGATTGCTTTATGTTCATAAAGCTTTTTGAAAGTTCAAAAAAGAAATTGTGCTGGACGCGCTTTTCTGAGTATAAAGATAAATAGTCCATCAGATACTACTGTACAAACACGTGGAGGTTCATGGATGCCTAACTCGCATAAGAAGCACAAGGAACAAAAGCCACACTTGCAAGTCCCCAAACATGCGCATTGTGAACTTTGCGGTGCTCCGGTGCGCTATGGTATGGAGTTTTGTAATGCAGAACACAAGGATTTGTATAAGAAAAAAGCGCGAAAAGAACGGTTAATGAGTGCCCTTCCTGTTATCTTTGTAATAATCATAGCAGCCGCGTCTCTCATGATTTCAATTATCATGTTTTCTCCGCCCCCTTAATGCCTGACCGCCTTTTACCAGGGAGAAAGAGAAGCAACTACCTTATCAGGGATTTTTCCTTTTTCCACATCACTCAGAGAATTATCGATGATTCCCAAGGCCCTGTCGGCTTCTTCTTGTGAGAGATTATAAGCTGGACAGACTCGAAGCACCGATTCACCTAGCGTTGTCAGTATTAGCCCTAATTCACCGGACCGCCAACAGACCTTTGAGGCTTCGAGGCGTGCAGGTTCGCGCGTTTTCTGGTCTTTCACCAAATCAACGCCGATTAGCATTCCCTTGCCGCGAACATCACCAATGAGTGGATGATCTTTTTTCATTTCTTCGAATCGTTTTTTAAGGTAACTTCCCATCTTCTTACATTGTTCGATGAGGTTCTCTTTCTGGATAACTTCCATTACAGCAAGAGCCACCGCACAAACAATGGGATTTGCAATACCTGTGCCAATTGCCGATGGAGGTTTTAATTCATCCATCACTGATGCCCGACCGATTACACCACTTAACGGTACTCCAGCAGAAAATCCCTTTCCAAAAGCAACAAGATCAGGTATCAAGCCATACTGTTCTGATAGAAACCATGAACCGCAGCGTCCACATCCAGTTTGAATCTCATCGAGGGCAAGAAGCATATCGTTTTCTTGGCAAATCTCTTGGAGCCCTTTCAGCCATTCTGCGGGTGGAAAGATGTAACCTCCGTCAGACCCGACGGGTTCTGTAATAATCGCAGCAACTTCCTCGGGAGGGACGAGATGTCGTAAGACAGTTTTCAAATAGTCTAAACAAGCTAGACCACAATCAGGGTATTGCTGTTTGAAGAAGCATCTGTAACAATCAGCAAAAGGAACGTGGTAAATTTCAGGGAGAAATGGGCCCAAATACCGTCGTTGAACAGTAGAAAATGCACTCAGAGATAAAGCGCCATAAAGTGCTCCATAGTACCCTTTAAGGAAGGTAATGATTTTTGGTCGCCGTGTTCCCACCCTAACAAGTTTTATGGTGAGATCCATTGCTGCCGCCCCAGCGAGTTGATAAATTGTCTTCCGGGGATAAACTCCAGGGGGCAGTTGATTTAGTTTTTCAGCTAATTCAACTGCAAGTTCGTGATATCCGTAGAGTGGCGGATGATGTATTAACCGATCTGTTTGTTCGTGGATTGCTCTCACAACGGCGGGATGACGATGACCGATTGGTAGAGCCGCAGCCCCTCCCAGAAAATCGATATATTCGTTTCCATCTTTGTCCCAAACTTTGGAGCCTTCAGCCCTTACAGCAACTACTGGATAATATGCAAGCCGCATAGCTTGCCCAATGGATTGTTTGTCGCGTTTCACAACTTGTAAACCCTTTTTTATTTGACCCAATTGCATCACCGTTTCTGGTAGGTGGATTTCGTTGTTGCAACTGATAGGTGTTGTGGGTTTTATTTAAGGTGAAACTAATGTGAATCGTGGAATTCTTGGCCCCAATTATCAGCTGCAAGTATAGCATCATGAACCATGCCAGGAGTGATTCGGATGGGCATATTACCCATAGAATCCTTAGGATCACAGGCTTTCTCTGCCGCAGTGGGGAGCTCCTTGACATCGATTTTGCCTAACTCTTCAAGAGTAATTGGAAGACCTAGCTTATGCTGCCAAGCCATAAGTGGCTCGATATCCTCCGGTTTCTGGTTTTCCAGGATTTTTTGGACATTCACACAGAATGCTACGAGTTCACCATGATTGGCTTCGACTCCTTGAATGAATGTTAAACCATTATGAATGGCATGTGCTGCTGCTAAACCAGCACTTTCTGCACATAAACTGCTAAGAAGTTTTATAGATTCAAAAATTCGTTCGACAAATGGTGTTACTAATTTCTTTGAAAGATCGCGGTATGCACGGTAACCATACTGAAGAAGGTTATTTTCACACAAATCACCTAGCCATGATGCTGCAGCAGTTGGGCGACCATTGAGGAGGCTTGCAGCATTAGGTTGTGCAACGCAGGCTTTCGCTTCAACATTAGCGGCTAATGCATCACCCATACCCCAAACGGTGAACTTTGCAGGAGCAGTTGCGAGAACTTCAGGGTCGACTAAAACTAAATCTGGATTCTTTGGATAGAAAAGATACTCTAACCATTCATGTTTTTCGGTATAAATTACAGAGAGGGCACTGGCATCAGCATTTGTTGCACATTGTGTTGGAATACTTGCAACGGGGACCTGCAGTTTATGAGCAACAGCTTTCCCAGTATCAACGGCAACTCCACCACCAACACCAAGAACTATGTTGGCTTTATTCTTTTTACCAAGTTCTACAAGAGCATCGATCGTTGGATAAGTGCTCATTGTTACAGATGAATCAATGGCAGCGATCTCAACTTTAGCAGCTTCAAGACTCGCCTCGATTCGCTTACCAACGAGCTTAATTGGAAACTCTTGCCCTAGAATTAAAGCACGTGTTCCAATCCCAGTAATATGCTGACCCAACTCATCAATAGCTCCACGGCCTTGGACATATCGACTAGTTGAACCAAAGATTTTCATTTTACTTGCCGGCAAATCCAATCACCAAAAGAGGAGTAAGTAGTAAATTCGGGATGGAACTTCTATATTTATGCAACGCAAATTGAAAGATTCCTGAATTTTAAAATACCCACAAACCCTTTAGATTAAACTCGATAGGTGATTAACTATGTCTTCCATATGGCTTCCGAAAAAAGAGGATTTGCCCACTTTGTTAAGTGGTTCTTATCGTACGGATGTTAATGGGTGGGTTCGATTACATCTTGAGGGCGATTACCAACAGATGGGATTTCAACATGGATATTGGCTTGCTCATGAGATTCAAGCCAACGTGAAACAGACTGGAATGTTCCTTGATAAAGCTGAAAAGTATCCATGGAAAAAATTCCGAGTCGATTCTGAAAGAATCTGCTGGCATATGACCCCTGAAAAACTTCAAGAAGAAATCCAAGCTGTTGAAGCAGGAATGCAACTCCGAGGTGTAAAAGATGTCAGCTGGAAAGACATTCTCGCAATAAACGCCTACGGGGATACTCTTTCTTGCCATTATGCGAAAGAACATGAAAAAGACCGAGACACCCGAAGAAAAAGCGGTCATTGCAGCGCCTTCATTGCCACAGGGGATGCAACACAAGACAAACGGATTGTACTCTGCCACAACACCTGGTTTTCCTATATCATCGGAACGACCTACAATATCATGATGAGCCTTGCCCCATCCGAGGGGCATAAGATGTTCATTCACACCTGGCCTGGTGCAATTGGTGGCTCAACAATAGATTGGGATATGAACGACGTAGGAATAATGTGTGCTGAGACAACCATCACAGGAGCCAGCAAATTCAAAGAAGACGAGATTCCCTATTTTGTCCGTGGTCGACTAGCTATTCAATTTGCAGATTCGATTGACAAGTGGATGAAAACCATGATTGAGGGGAATAATGGCGGATGGGCCAATGCGTATCTTGTGGGTGATGCCAAGACCGATGAAATTGGATGGTTAGAACTTGGGATTTATGAACATGCTACCCGTCGAACGAAAAGTGGGTATTTTGTTGGTTCGAACTGGGCACTCGACGAAAATGTACAAAAGGAATGTAAAGGAATTTCCTTTGATCAGAAAGCAACCCATTCTTGCGCCTCAAGAACCCAACGGCTCCTTCAACTCATGGAGCAATATAATGGCCAAATAAATGTTGAAATCGCTCAACAAATCATAAGCGACCATTTTGATGTCTCTTTGGGTAAGGAGCAACCCTCTGCCAATACAATCTGCGGTCATACGGAATATGATGAGCGGGGGTTAAAGGAATGGAAATGCGGCCCGTTTGAAGCCTTTGGAGCAACGGATGCAAAGGTTGTGACAAGTGTTCTTAGTGAATCAGGATCCTGGTGGGCACATTGGGGACCTGCATGTAATCTGCAGTTTATCTCAAAGAAATTTTTTTCAGGACACCCTGAATATGCGTGGCAGGCACCTTATACCCGTGATTTAATTCCTCATCCTTGGACACTGTTTATGGCGGATAAGGACTGGGGGAATTAGTTCTGGAGAAGTTCGGATAGAGGGATGCTGACTCATCCACGTTAGCCTTGAGTTAGCATGAAATGCTTGACTTTGCTCCCTTCAATATCAATGAGGGCACCACGGAGCACACCTTCAAGGTATTCACTGCCGGGGTTCAGCGTGAGGGTCTTCCCGATCTTATGAAAGCCGCGGGATTCATGAATATGACCATGTAACCCCAAGAGGGGCTGATATTTTTCAATGGCAGCACGCACAGCTTTGCTTCCTACCGGTTGATCTGAAATTCGTCCTCCCTTAGTTTGAACTTGAAGTTCCCCACCATCCACTTCCGCTAAGACAGGACATAGGTCGAGGGTTGAATCATACGGTGGAACGTGCATATTGAAAATCGAGGTGGATGGATTCTCTAATTTCGAAGCCATTGCTTCAATTCTTTCCTCTAACTTATCCTCTGGGAGATCCCGTGGACATTCCCAAGGTGTGATATTACCATAACCCAGGGAGATCATTTCATGATCATCGTCAATCATTACGACTTTTCCGTCTGGATTGATAATGTAATCTGAAGCATCTAGAGCGGGATCGATATCGAACCTATCATCGTTTCCTGGACAAACGAACATTTTAATTTCTGAGTCGCCCAATCTTTCTTCTGCTAACTTGATCCACCGGATAAGTTCATCATACATTACCTTGTTGAATAATTTTTCAATTGCGTCTTGGTCTTCACTGAGTTTGTGGATTTCATCAGCAGATCCAATATAGGGATAATAACCACTATTACGAATCGTCTTGAGCATCTTATCGAGTTCTTCTTGCGAATCAATCTCGTAAGTTTTGTTCATGAAGGTTGTCGAATAGTGCTCACCGTCTTGTTTTAATGGGATGATGGCTTTGCCGGTGATATCTCCTCCCATGATGACAACATTTGCTTCATAGAAAGGTCCGGAATTTACAAATTTTCGCCAACATCGTTCTGAACCATGAATGTCTGTCGTGAAGAAAATACGGGTTTTCATTCTTGATCACTTACCCATTAATTGGAATTCTCAGAATGGAGAATATGGATAGCAATTCATCGAAAACGGGGTTTCGAGATTAAAGACTTTCGATTCAATAAACATTCTTGAATTCAATCACGGTGATTAGATAACACCTGTATACTGAGCGATTCTTTTGGCTCCTTCTTCTGTTAGTCCGCGGTTTCCAAGAATCGTGTACCGTTGCGGATTAACTTCGTGGGCTGTCACAAGTGCTTTGATGATGTGTT
>JAEOTD010000051.1 GCA_016839995.1 Candidatus Hermodarchaeota archaeon | reverse complement strand
CACCGCCTACTACACCTATTCCCCCGATTCCAGGATATCCGTGGGCAGCACTCATTTCTGCAATATTCATGACACTCATACTTGTCATCTTAATGCGCAAAAAAAATGCGAACAGATAAGCCTAGAAAGAAAAATTGCGCACTGGAGTCATACGTGCTGAGGTGCATTACTCAAATCACTCTTCATTCCTAATTCTTGTTTTTTCGTTGCTTATTTATGGGTAATGATTAATAACTGAAATCCGTTTATGGTAGTTCCTTAATGTGCGAATCTCCAATGGTATAATCTTTGAACACCGTGAAAGGAGCGATATTGTAGATGCCTGCAACGAAACTCGTGTTTCAACCAACCTTCGACCCTGCTGAAAAAATTCCGCTTGATTTGAAATTAATTTCCCCTGACACAGTTGCTGGGAAAACCGCTGATAAAATTGGTAAGATTAAGATTTGGCATGGAAACCGGCGAACGACAGTAAGCAAGTTCTTTAATGTCTCTGGGAAAACTGACAAGGCTGCAGAGAAGACAATTTTAGAATTTGTTGGAGCAATCCCGCAAGTTCGGCATCTTGGTCAGGATATGACCACTGGCACTATCAGCGTTAAAGGTGATGTTGGGATGCATTTAGGCACGCGGATGAAAGGGGGGGTCATAGAGGTCAAAGGGAACGCCGATCATTGGCTAGGCGCTGAGATGTCGGGAGGTACCATTCGGGTCACAGGCAACGTTGGTGACAAGGCGGCTTCATCTTATCTTGGTAGTAAATATGGTATGAATGGGGGAAACCTTCACATCAAGGGAAATGCAGGCCATGAATTGGGAATGGGAATGCGCCGAGGAATAATTGTAGTTGGAGGAAATACGGCATCCTACACGGGAACACGGATGCTAGCGGGGACAATAATAATTCGTGGGCAATTGGGCGAACGCGCAGGTGCTGCAATGGGATACAAAGGCACAATAATCGCCTTGGGGAAAGCAAAACCTCCAATGCCTACACACCTATTCAATGGCGAGTATTCCGATATGGTCGTTCTTCGCCTCCTAATGGACGCCATCGAAAAAGAAATTCCAGGCGTCACTTTCACTGAAAAGGAAAAGATAGGCCCCTACCTTCGATTCACTGGCGATTTCGGATCAGGTGGTCGGGGCGAGCTCCTTTTCATCAAATCCGCAAACAACCATCTAAAGGTAAGAAACAATGGCAGCTAAAACTCAACCTAGCGTCAACAAGCTAGCAATGCCCTACGTAAAACGTCTAATCGCTGAAAAGGATACACTTCGTGTCAAGGTTCACAAATCCAAAGGCAACGCCACCATCATTGACTGTGGAATAGATGTCCCTGGAAGCCTTGAAGCCGGTCGACTCCTAGCAGAAGTGTGTATGGGCGGACTTGGATCCGTCGAACTCGACACCACCACCGTTGGAGGATCAACGTTTCCTGCAGCCCGAGTTTCAAGTGACCATGCCGCCCTGTCATGTATTGGGTCACAAGCAGCAGGATGGAACGTCAAGGTAGAGGGATTCTTTGCCCTTGGTTCTGGCCCAGCACGGGCAATTTCACGTGCGGAAAGTAAGCTCTTTGATAAACTCGATTACCATGACAAGCATAAAGAAGCCGTTCTTGTGTTAGAGACGCGCACAATCCCGAATCCTGCTGTGTGCGAACACGTAGCGGAAGCCTGTAAAATTGATGAAAAAGACCTCTATCTTCTCGTAGCACCTACAGCCAGTCTCGCAGGTTCAGTTCAAATTGCGGCACGTATTGTAGAAACAGGAATTCATAAACTCAAAATCTTAGGATACGATTTTCGGAAGGTTCTCAGTGGGATTGGTTTATGTCCGATTGTACCCGTTGCGAGAAAAGATATGCGGGCAATGGGGATTACGAACGATGCAATTCTCATGATGGGTGAAACATTCCTTTTCATCCAATCCACGGAGGATGATGGTTTAGCAGACCTTGTCCAACAGGTGCCTTCTTCGACTTCTTCAGATTATGGAAAGCCCTTCCACAAAATCTTCAAGGATGCAAAAGGCGATTTCTACAAAATTGATAAACTACTCTTTGCACCTGCCCATATCACAGTTAATGACATGCGCACTGGACTATTTCACACGGCAGGGCAACTCGACCCGAAGCTCTTCCATGAAGCACTAAAAACCACCCTTAAGTGATTTCATTTTTCTTCGGCAAAAGCCTAAAAACGAGAGAATACACCGTTAGACACAATATCCGTTATAGGAGGCTTGTTCTTGAAACAAGGGATTGCTCCAGATGAAGTAGCTGAACTCTTTTACAAATACTTAGTTGAAAAGGCTAAAGAGAAGTGGTTGTTGACCTTCAGAAAATACCATCAAGACCGCGCAGAACGGTATGGATCTTCTCCTGATTTATATTGGCGTGCAGGACAGAAGATGCAGCGGGATTATGGATACACCTACAAGCGTGTTCCAGAAAAAGATACACAGCTTGATGAAAATCGCTGGAAGTTCTTTTTCCAACGGTACAAACCAGACGGAGAAAAGAGCGCTAGCCCAGCACCTATCACCATCGTCCGTGATGAGGATCTAGATGGTGAATGGCGCGTTGATGTAGCAACCGTCTAAGCAATCTTATGGATGACCTGAGGATAATGGTTCTGGATTTTGTAACAGTTAGTCTATTGATAGCCGGAATCATTGTACTCATTGCATGAGCTTTGAGTTCAAAAGAAGGGATGTATATGGCACTTGAATTCGCTCTGCTCATCGTGATTTTCGCAGCGATTGTTGTCAGTGCCACATTTCTTGCTCATATCTTTTCTGAGCTGACACGTTTACCTCGTCTGATATTCTACATCATCGTAGGACTGATTATAGGACCACTTTTCCTGAACTTGCTTAATCCTGAGTTTCTCATTATTAACGAGGGGCAGTTTCTTCAAGCTGTTGTTTCTATCGCAGTGGCAGTAATTGTCTTCGAAGGCGGCTATAGTTTTAATCGCTGTCTCCCACATGAGCAAGCCTGTTCTCCAATGGAATTTCGTCGCCTCATTGGGATTGTCCTGCGATTATCTCTCATCGGTGGACTTGTTACCGCGGTGCTCATGACCCTTGTCTTCTTCTTTGTTGCAGCGATTATTCCGCCGTTTGCGATATTGATGGGAGTTTTGACAATGATAACCGGTCCGACAGTGATCAACCCGGTTGTCCGACGATTGGGTATCAAAGAAGACATCGCATTCACTCTGGAAGGAGAGGGACTAATCAATGATGCAATAGGTGTGATTTTAGCCTCAGCAATTTTTACAGCAATTCTAGCTTCATTATCCGGTATTCCCATTGCAGTGCCCATTGTCGTTACGGTTAACCTGCTAATTGGTATTGGAGCGGGCTTTGCAGTGGGTGGAATTGGTGTGTTTATCTCCCAGTGGGTTGGGCCCAAGTTCAATGCACGATATAAAGACCAAATTGACCCCCACAGTCTAGCTCACCTGTCCCGAATAGGCATGCTAATTGCAGCTTTTGCAACCTTTGCGCTAGCAGAAACCTTTGCACATCATGCTGGAATCGTTGCAGCGTTGATTGCAGGGATTATGCTGGGGAATCGGGATAAGTTTGGCATAGGACCTGAAATTGATTGGGAAGACTACGAATCCTATGATATGAAACAGCATATTGAAGAGGGCGTTTACGCTTTTCAGTCGGATCTCGTGCAACTAGCCATCGCCACAGTATTTCTCCTATTAACAGCTTTTATCACCTGGGAACTGCTTTTCGTAACGCTTTTTACACCATTCTTTCTGGCAGGGCTGATAGTTGTTGGACTGCTTACACTCGTTGTTCGACCTCTCGCCATAATGGTATCGACCATTAGAACTAGTTTCACGTTTCGAGAACGCATTTTCATTAGCTTCTTTGGTCCCCGGGGGATTGTCATTGCTGCCACGGGCGTCTTCTTCTCCCTGACACTAACGCTCAACTATGGGTTCGTCTACCCACAACTCACAGGGTATATCTTTCTCATCGTTCTCATGACAGTGGTTATTCAATCTGCAGTTGCTCCTGCACTAGCGAAGACCTGTGATATCTGCCCTGTAGAATACGGAGAAAAGGAAGAGGAATAACCCTGGATTAATTTAGGTTTCCAAGTAAATCCGAGCTAAGGTATCTTAAACAAAAAATGCTTCACTATCAATAAACACGAAGGGTTCATCATGGGAGTAAACACCGCAGTAAAAACCGTTTTCATTGAGAAGCTGATTCTTCCATTTCTTGATCGGTTTTTCCGCTTCGAAAAAGATGTGTTGAAATACCCTCAAGCAATTCGTTTTGGACCTGATTCATCAAAGCGATTCAACATTCCCTTGGAGGCAATGAAAAGAGTTCAGCGAGGGGAGGGCTTCGTGAATCGGAGATTTCCAGCTCAATTCATGCTTTCAATTCTGCGAAATATGCGTAAATCCGTACGGTCCTTAGCTAGAAATCCTCCAGCCCCCCTTAGAATCGCTTCAAAAGAATTTCTTCAAGAGCTTGATTCCTATGCCAAATCGCTTGGAGTTTCTCATGTGGGATTTACCAAAATTGGTCCAAAGCATGTATTTCAGGACATGGCTGTGCTATATGAGAATGCGATAGTATTAGCAATGGAAATGGACAAAGACCGAATCGATAAAGCACCTAGCTATGAGACCATGGCCATGATTATGGGGACATATGATAAGTTGGGAATTGCTGCCAACAAAATAGCACACTATTTACGTAAACAGGGCTTTGGCGCTCATGCCTGTCACCCGCTGGGTGGTATGGCGCTCTATCCACCGCTAGGACAGATGTCGGGTTTCGGATTTCATGGTCGCCATGGACTCATTATCACCCCTGAATTTGGCCCCCGGATTCGTCTTACCGCTGTCTTTACCAGTATCGAAAATTTACCCTCCCAGAAAAAGAATGAACATGGATGGATTCGGGAATACTGCGAGACCTGTCTACAATGCGTGAAAAAGTGTCCAGTTAACGCGATTTTAGACACACCAATTCCACATGAATCCGGTAAGATGACATATACGGATCGGACCAAATGCTTCCCCTACTTTACGGAAAATTTTGGGTGTTCGGTGTGTATACGAGTGTGCCCCTTTAGTGAAGGAAACTATGCCCAGATCAAGAATGCCTTCATTTCTTGAGGTTCACATTCCAGGTTAATTCGTCGAGTTTAAATCCCCAGAGAACAGGATAGCTCCTCATTACTTCCTTCACTTATCAGGTGCCCTGTCTTGGTTTAAAGGGCTGGGCGCCTAGGAAATTGTTGGCGGTGCGGATGTGAGGCAACTTAAGAGCCGAGGCTCAACGAAGCGAGTAAAACTCGTGAAGAAAGTCCGCAAAGTCGCACCCTATCTAGCCCCTGTGGTGGATGGCGTAGAAGCCGCCCAGGACCTAGATGTAACAATGCAGAACCTGTCACCTGACACCAGCCAGACCCGCTGTCTCGTCTGCAAGGGTGGGAAAATGCTCTGTGGCAAGTCTTCTTGCCCGCTCCTGCACCGGCTATACTCTTTTTTGAAGGTTAAGCCCCTTCTCGATAAAACAGATCTTGAGGGATCATCACCGCCAGGGGTCTTCGTTGGACGATTTGGATATCCCAAAGTCTATGCAGGCCCCTTGGTCCCACCTGTCATTGGTGACACCTCTATCTACGATTCACCTGAAGACTGGATGTATTTAGACCTTGATCAGATTCTTGAGTATCGCTATTCCCTCGTTCGTGGGATGCATCGTGTCACCGTGTATGAACCTGAGCAATCTGGGCGAATTATCGATGATACTCGAGACATGACTCTCTCCTCCGGACCTGTTGAAACAGAGGTCATGTTCAAGAAGCGTCCTAGACGTCCCCTTCGCCTTGATTCAGGTGTTCAGCCTATGGGTCCTTCAGCCATGCTGGATAAATTTGTCCTTGGTACAATGAGAGGGCACAAGCAATTAGAACGTGCCTATGATGATCGAGATTTGAAGGCTGCACCTGCAGTTGTTGACCTTTACACCAATGATGTTAACCTCACCAAGATTACTCGAGCTTTCAGCATGGGTTCGTTTGGGATTGGGGCAAATCGGCGAATGGTGCCCACGAGGTGGAGTATCACAGCGGTGGATAGTACGGTTGGTCGTCACTTTCGAAGTAGGGTTAAGGAACTGCCTTTCATTAACGAATATCGCGTCTATGAACACAGCTTTCTTGGAAACCACTTCAAAATCCTCATGGCTCCTGAGGAATGGAATTATGAGCTAGTCGAGGCGTGGTATCCGGGAACCAGTTGGAACCCTTCAGGAAGCCACATTGGAATCTGCAGCGATTGGGAATCCAATAAGGGACGATCCGGCTATGCCCGAATCGGTGGATGTTACTATGCCGCTCGTGCCATGGTTACCGAACGTTTAGCTGGAGAAGGGCGACAAGCATCCGTTGTAATCCTTCGAGAAGCAAGACCCAACCAGTTGATGCCCTTGGGTGTGTGGGTGGTTCGAGAGACGGTAAGGGAAGCCTTAGCTCAGCCCTATTTACGGTTTGATACCCGAGAAGAGGCTATCCGGTACATGATGTCAGGATTAAAAATTGATTTAAAGACCTGGATTGATGGCGGAAGTCTGTTAGCCCGACAGCTCTATCAGCGAAGATTAACTGATTTTGTTCATTAAATCTGAATGACAAGGGTTATTTGATAATCCAGCATTACTTTCTGTGTGAAACGGAAAGCACTTGTTTTTATCCAGGTTAGTCGACCGCTGGGATGGCTGATTGCTCCGCTTGTTTTTCTCCTAGGGTTAACTGCGTTTGGTTCTCCCCTATCACCCCTTGTAGTTGTGCAACTAGTGCTGTTGTCAATTCCCTACTGTGTCTTACTGTATGGAATGAATGACATCTATGATTATGAAGCGGACAAGTTGAATCCACGAAAGCCAACTCGGGATTCGGTGGAGATGGAAACTGAGATTTTTCCACTCGTCAAGAAGATTTCTTGGACTGTTGCCGTCTTGCTCATGGTTAGTGCTATTCTGACGTGGAATCCAACGAATATCTTAGCAATGGGAATTCTGCTCTTTTTCTCCTATTTCTATTCAGTGCCCCCCCTACGGTTCAAGCAATGGCCTCCCATGGATTCAGTGTCAAATGGGATTCTGTACTTCTATGCACCTGTATTGTTAGGTGCAAGTTTTGGTGCAACTATCTTTCATCTCCCCATGGGGGTGTATTTCATCACGGCAGGGGTCATGGGTATTCATTCCTTTAGCACCATTATGGACTATAGTGCGGATCAATTAGTGGGAGAGAGAACCTTTGCAACCGTGTTAGGAAAACGTGCGGCAGCCTTGTTTACCGTGATTATCTTTGTGATTGCATATTTGTTTTCGGGGTTTCAGGGAATGGTTGTGGGCTATTTTCTCTTCTTTTGTGCAGTACTAGGAGGTATTATTTTGGTGAAGCCGTTGGAAAGGCTAGCGAAATACTTCTTTTATTCTATGGGTGTCGGATTTGGAGTAGTAGCAGTGTTTGAAGTCCTTCGATACTTAGCTTTCTTTTAATGAGAACCAAGTGAAAGAGTACGGGCTAGAATGAGAATGGTGGGAGGTTTATCCACCGGGTCCACCATGCCAGGGGACGTCCTTCCATGTAAGATCCCAGAGATCTTCTTCAGTGAGGGTTTCCTTCTCGATGATGAGTTTATAGAGTTGGGTGAGGAGATTATGATGACGCTTTTCGTCTTCAAGGATATATTCGAGAACTTGTTTAGACCCAGGATCTTCTGTTTGTGGGATGAGTTTTGCATAGGTTTTGATTGCATGGGCTTCCAATTCGATATGAGCTTTGATATTTTCCCCTAGTTCATCCCGTTTGGCTTCATCGATGAATGGTGTTTTGGATTGGAGTCGTGCAAGGATGGCGTTTAACATGAGGGCGTGTTTGTTTGAGTCAATGGCGATTGCTTGAATGAGATATTTGACAAGTTGGTTTTGCGTGTCGCTTACGCTTTTTGTAGCCATTTTGACGATTTTTTCTTCGAGTTTGATTTGTTCCTCAAAAAACGCTTTGAGTTGATTTTTGTCCATGGATGGTCACCGGCGTCCACTTCGTGAGTGGTTCCTTTTTTGTGTTGTCATTCTCTCACATTCACTTTTCCTAGTGAGGTCATAGCTTTTATTATATCAGCTGGAAAAAGACCTTTGAGAAACCTTGTCCACACAACTCCAGATTAACGAAGTTACGGCTAAAAGCATCTTGAATCCCAGCCGGATAAGCGGTGTCACCTATGCCATCAATCCATATGTTGGATGTCAACATGCCTGCAGCTATTGTTTTGCACGATTCATGTCTAGATACACTGGACACCAAGGAGAAGAGTGGGGAAGTTTTGTAGATGTTAAGGTGAATGCCCCTCGAATCCTACAACAACAGCTACGCCGTCGCAAGAAGACAACAAAGGATCCGGTGCTCTTTTCGAGTGTAACGGATGCGTATCAGCCCCTTGAACGCCGTTACAAAGTTACTCGTAACTGTATTGAGGTGTTATCTCGGCATGAATTTCCAATATCTATTCTGACTAAATCGGATTTAGTGCTGCGTGATTTGGATTTACTTGGTAGGCAATCAGAAAATGAAGTGGGAATGACCATAATTTCCTTGGATGAGAAAGTCCGTCGAGCCTTTGAATCGGGAGCTGTGGTGAGTAAGCGTCGCCTGAAAGCTCTGCAGGAAATCAGTGGTCAAGGAATTCGAACCTATGGTTTTGTGGGTCCCATTATCCCTGAGTTGAGTACAGCCCATCTGGAAGAATTGATTCGTAATCTCGCGGAGAGCGGTGTTTCCTATGCTCTCTTCGATCGACTCAACATCAAGTACGGCAATCGACCAGTCATCGAGCAGGTCCTCCGAACACACTTCAATAAAGATGTAACAACTATCTTGGATGCTCTTCGCCCTGGTAGTCTGTACTACGAGGACATCCGAACTCAAATTATGGATTATTCACAGCAATATGGATTAGAAGCCGATATCATATTCTAAGAAAGTTCAGTCACCGAAGGGTTCATCAACGTCTGGAGCCCACCAGATCATGGTCTTCTTTTTGATGCTTAGTTTTCCGTGAATTTTCCCTTCTTGTTTAAGTTGGTTAAGTAACCGACTGGGTGAATCTGGGCATCCGATTTCATGGAACAGTCGTGTGACTTCAAAGGTTGTCATGGGACGTTTTGCGTCGCTGAGAATCATCTCCACGGCTAATGCGGATTGGGATTCTTTCTTTTGGGTTTTAGCGACCGGTTGTTCTTCGGACAATGAAATCATCCTCATAGAAAGAGACGTTCGGTTGGAAAAAGAAGAGTGGCGGGGACATAAAAATCCCCGTCATACAGTATAATTGAAACATAGAAAGCTTAGATTGTCTTAAGGTCACCCTCGATCATGTCTCGAGTGTCTTTGTTTTCGACATCTGTCATTGCTTTCTTGGCGAGTTTCAGGTACTTTTCTTTGTTCTTTGCGTCGCCTTTTACGGCGTATCCGCGGGCTAGAGCTTCGTAAGCGTAGGCCAAGTCCCAGTCTTTGATGTCTTCTTTCTTACAGATATCAAGATAGGTGTGACCATAATGAACAGCACGGTCTCCATCTCCTAAGACCGCATATACCCGTGAGAGTTGCCAGTCACCGCGACCGAGGTTGATGGGTGTGGCGTCCCAGCTATTCTCGACGCGGACCCCCCAGTGATAACGTGAAGCATGCGAGGAATTGACCATAGCATCTTTTTCTTCAGCCGTCAGGTCTTTCTTACCCAAGTAGTTCCAGGTATTGTTGAAGAGGTCTACGGCCATCTTTCTATGCCATTTTTCAAGAGAAAGTTCATCATCTGCCATTACATGTAACCTCCTTGATTCGGAATAATAAGGACACGCTAAAAAATACCTAGGGTGTTGCTAGGAAACCGGTTTCCATCATTCCCCATTGATAGTTGTGAGAAATCATCAATGAAAAAACCTGAACCAATCGTAAAACGAAATTCTTTTTCTGCACCGTGTTAATGTACAATTGGATAGAACAGAGCCTCCAAGGTTCATCCTAGGAGTGTTCTGTTATTAGGAGTTCAATTTCGTTCAGAGTTAGTGGAAAGAGAAAAAGATGATTAAAGCAATATTCATCGTCCTTAACGGCGCTTACGCTTTTTCTAAGCAGTACACTGATCAAATTGATCCCCACATGCTTTCAGGATTACTTACCGCCTTTCGTGTCTCATCCAAAGAGTTTGCCACCGGCGAGTTTCGCCAGGCGAAGTTTGAAGGCTCAGAAGTTGTTGTTGACGGGCTTACTGAGCGGTCTAACGACTTTGTCGCGATTTTCGCTACCCCAGATGAACGACCCAATGATCTAACCAACCTAATGGCTTTGATTAAGACTGCGTTCATTAGTGATTATGGTGAACGAATCCATTCTTGGGATAGTCTTGAAGGCCCCTTTTCTGATTTTGAGCCAACCATCGACCAACTCATTGCAGGCTGTATCTGGTGTGATACCGAAACAATCATGGAACCACCTAAGGTCACATTTACCACTGATCTCATTCCAGCCAAAGATATCGTGTACAGGGGTAACACTTTGAACGTCAAATACTACATTCATAACAATAGCAGCAAACCCATTCACCTAACAGCTATCGTCAACGCGATTCCACATCTTTTCGAGCTTGACGGATTAACGAAAAATGTGATGCTTCGAAAAACCTCATTTCTGCGAAACCATCAACTCAATCCCGATAAGTCTCATGAATCGATCATTCCGATTAAGGCCCGACGGATTGGTCATACAGAGATAGTCCCGATTCTTTTCATTACTCAAGGAAACCAAGCTTTTACGGTACTGGGAGAAAATCGGGAAATCGATGTCATCTAAGTCTCTGGAACGCTACGACGTTGATGTTTTTTTAGCCTGAAGCCCTAATTGGTAAATATGTTCCAGCTCATCCTAATGCTTCTAATTGTCTGTAGTTTGTGCATTTTTTCGTTCTTACTGATAAGAATTCGGTGTCGACTATTTGAGAAACTACTAGCAGTTTTTGTCCCTTATGTTTGGGTGGGTCTAGCGCTTTTGAAATGGGTTTGGCGTGAACCTAAACGATACAAGGAAGCACGTGGAGCAGTAAATACCTAGTCTGTGATTAGCTCAATCATATGCACTGAACAAGAGATGCACGGGTCATATGCACGAATCAGGGGCTCAATGAGTCTAGAGGCAGTGTAGTGGCTTTCGGGTGCGGGTTTGAGTAGATCAGGGAGGAGTTCTTGGGCTTTAGCTTGGACGGCATATTCGATGGTGCGGACGTTTTGAGCTGTGGCGATGACGATGTTGACTTTGGTGATGATGCCGTCGTCATTGGTCCAGTAATTGTGGAAGAGGGTGCCGCGGGGGGCTTCGACGACGCCTACACCTTCGCCGGCGCGGGGTTCGACGGGGATTCGATAATTGTCTTCTTGGAGGGCGGAATCTTCGATGAGAGTGATGGCTTGTTCGACGACGCTGACCATTTCAGCGGAGCGAGCAAGGTTGTAGGCGATGGGGTCGTGTATGGGTTTGCCTCCGAACAGCTCGTATAGTTGGTCGTGGTAACTCTGGGCGAGTTCAGTGGCCATTTTCTTGGCTACGTTTAAACGAGCGAGGGGTCCCACGCGGTAGTTTCCTTTTTCGGGTCCAAATTCTTTGATGAACGGATATTTCACGGTGGTGTAGGGCATGGCGTCTTCGGCGATATATTGGGCATAGTCTTTGGGTGCGAAGTCATGGAGTTTTTTTCCATTAGGAGTGATAAAACGGAGAGTGCCGTCGTAAATGTCGTGAACGCCTTTGTTGTGGAGTCCCAAGTAATGTGTAGGGTCACTGAGATAGTAACCTACTTTGCCCCCTTCTTGTGTTGCCAGTTTGAAGTAGAGATCGGCAATTGTCTGGGCGGTTTTCAGGGCTTTGGGGGCTTGTTTGGCGAGTTTGTCCCGTTCTTCTTCATGTAGGGGTCCTGCCATGCCTCCTGGAACGGCTGTGCATGGATGAATCATGCGTCCTCCAACGGCTTTGATAATGTTTTGTCCGAACATTCGCAGTTCGATGCCTGCCTTAGCTAGGGCGGGATTCTCTGCAGCGACAGCCAAGACATTGGGAGTATCGGGAGTGAGAAAATCTGGAAGCGCGAGATAGACTTGATGAAGAGCATGACTATGGATGTATTCACCGAAGTTTTCGAGGTGTCGGAGTTTGACCGCCTGTTCGGGTGGCGTAACGCCCCAAGCGCCTTCCACTGCTTTCACAGAACCCAAGTGGTGGGCAACGGAACAGATGCCACAGATGCGTTCAGAAAGCTGGGGAGCCTCTTCAGCAGGGATGCCCTCCATGAATCGCTCAAACATTCGTGGAGATTCGATGATGTGGAAGTGGCACTTGGTGAGTTTGCCACCGGTGACATCTAGACTGATTTTGGCATGGCCTTCAAGGCGGGTCATGGGTTCGATTTCAATGTGTTGGGGTTTTGTCATGGTTTCTGCACTCCTTTGCGGAGGTTATCGAGCTTCGATGAGGCATAGGTGTATCGAGCAAAGGTGCTAGCAAGTCGAGGTAATTTGAAGTTGGCGACCTGGTCTTCTTCCATTGCAGCCAGCGCATCCAACATAGCCACGCCTTGGTCCCAGACGGTTTCTGATGGGCCCCGGCATCCGGTACAGGGCATACCGCGGCGTGTGCATTCGGCATTACAGCCAGCGCGAGTGGCAGGTCCCATGCAGAGAAAACCCTGAGAGAGTAGACACTTCTCGGGTTCGGGAATTTCATGGGTCCGTCGAAGTTGATCTGGGATTTCGGTCAGGCGTTCCAAGGGACATTCATCACAGATGCTTTTCTTGGATAGCTGGGGGGTTTCTCCAGCGAGTAGAGTGGTAATCACTTTGGCAATTTCATCAGGGTGTGGTGGACAACCCGGAATGACGAAATCGACTTTCACCACATCACTGAGACGAAGATCCGCTGGGAGTACTTGAGGTACATTTTCGTGGGGGACCACTTTTTGAGCCATGAGGATGGTTTTGTGATAAACGTATTCGACGCCTTCCTGAGCGTTGAAGGTGTTGGCTAACCCATTTACTCCACCATGAGCTGAGCAGGCTCCAAAGGCAATAACAAATTTTGTTTGTTTTCGCATGGCTTTTGCCATTTCTTGGTCATGGTCGGTGCGGATGCTGCCTTCGATGAGAGCGACATCGATGTTAGGGGGAATTGGGTTTTTGGTGTCGACGACGGGATAAGAGTAGACAAGTTCGACGTCTTTGAGGAGGTCGAGGAGGGCAACACCGGTGTCGAGTAAAGCAATATGGCAGCCACTACAGCCTGCCATACCCATGGTAGCAATTCGAACGGTCATTCGCACTTCACCTCGGGTTTTGTGCGTCTCAATGGATTCGGACCCAGTTCCAGAATGTGTTCGTAAAATGATGACGCAGTTTCTACCCATTTTCCTGCCATTCCGGCACTCATCAATTCGAAGATTAATCGCCCACCGAGTCCAATGTCTTCGAGGTCCTTAGCTAGTTTTTGCATGCGCTTTTCAGCATGGTAGTTTCCAGTGACGAAGTGGCATTGTTCTTTGAGACACCCAGTCACCATGACTCCATCTGCTCCTTCTCGAAGGGCTTCGATGACATGGAGGGGATCGACGCGACCTGAACAGGGTACACGTATAATTTCGACATTGACCGGATAGGCCATTTTACTTGTCCCCGCTAAATCTGCAGCGCCGTACGAACAATAGTGGCAGCAGAAACTGACGATTCGGGGTTCCCAAGCGGGCTTGGGTTTAGCAGATGCTTGCGTCGATTTCGTTTTGGTTTTTAATTTCGATTGACTCATTTTTTCGTTGCCCCCACATTGGCGAGTAAGCCTTCAATTTGGGAGTAAATTTGTTTGTCGCGGTAGTGACGAAGTTGAATAGCTTCTGCGGGGCATTCAACAACACATATGCCACAGCCCTTACAGGCGACTTCAATGATTTTTGCAACACCCCCTTCCATGTAGATTGCGCTGTATGGACAGACGGCGTAGCAGTTGGCACACCCGATACATAGGGATTCATCGACAATGGATTTCGCTAGGTCGACTTGGACTTCTCCTTTGCTCATGGGAATGGCAGCATGGGATGCAGCGGCAGCACCCATGAAGGAAGCCTCCGCGATATCACGTGGACTACTGCAGGCTCCTGCTAGGTAGATACCATCAGTAGTTGTGTCAACGGGTGCAAGTTTGAGATGGTACTCACGAAAGAATCCTTTCAAGTCGACTTCCATGTTGAGTGTATGGGCTAATTCTTTGGCACCTTCAGCAGGTGTCATAGCCGCAGAGAGTACGAGCAAGTCAACGTTAACGGTTTCTTTGTCTCCATTGTGGTGCTCAACCGCGAGTTTGAGCCCCTTGTTGGGGGTTTCCTTCACATCGGTTATGTCGGCTCGATGGAAGTTCACACCGAGTTTCTGGGCTTTGAGGTAGTAGCGCTCGTATTCCTTTCCTTGGAGCCGAATGTCTTTGTAGAAGATGGTGACTTCGGTGTCGGGCCAATGCTCTTTGATGTAGACGGCATGTTTTATGGCTACTTGGCAGCAGACCCGTGAGCAATGGGAATAATACTCGGGATCACGGCTTCCAACACATTGGATCATCCCCACGTGTTTGGGCGGTTTTTTATCAGAGATTCTGATAAGCTTACCATCTGTGGGTCCGAGTGGATCCATGAGTCGGGCAAGGGCAAGTTGTAGAATGACATTTGGGTTCTCACCGTATTGATAGAGTCCCGTGGGTTCGAAGACATCGAATCCTGTGGCAACTATTGCTGTTCCGACGGTAAGATCGGTGCTTTTGGATTGCTCATCCAGATGAATGGCATCTACAGGGCAAACCTCGACGCATTTACCACATTTAGTGCAATTCTTGAAATCAACTACAGGTGAACGGGGAACGGCTTGTGGGTGAGGGAGATAGATGGCTTTGCGATTGCCGAATCCGAAGTCGAGTTCGTGTGGAACTTCGACAGGACAGACTTCAATGCATTTGCCACAAAGGGTGCAGGTATCGATGTCTACGCCACGAGGTTGGGTTTCGAGTTTCGCTTGAAAGTTTCCGATGTATCCGCCGAAATGTTTGACTTCAGTTTGTGTGTATACATGGATTTTAGGATCATTGAGAATGACACGTTTGGAGAGGCATTTTCGAGCCATTTCACCGTGTCGAGGTGGAACACAGACGCCACATGTGTCAGTCATGAATACAAAGCCCAGTTGTGCGGCTTTTCCTCCGAGAGCAGGGCTTCGTTCGACAAGGTGTACTTCATAGCCTTCATCTGCGAGGAGGGTGCTAGCGGTGATGCCGGCAATCCCTGCACCAATGACCATACAGACGGGAGGAACCTTTTGTGTGGTCGAGCCAATGGATTCTAGCTGGGAGGCTCGAAACACAGCAGCGCGAACGAGGTCTTTGGCTTTTTGTGTGGCTTCGTCGTATTCATCTTTTTGTTTCATATGGGCCCATGATACGTGTTCGCGGATATTCGCCATTTCAAAGAAGAAGGGATTAATTCCAGCCTCCATGACGGTTCGTCGAAAGGTGGGTTCATGTAATTTTGGACTACAGGAAGCGACAATAATGCGGTTGAGTTTGTGCTTTTTGATGTGGTCTTTGATGATATTTTGACCTTCCTCAGAACAGGTGAACAACTGCCAACCGGAATAAGCGACATTGGGTAAGTCCTTGGCATACTCTGCAACTGCAGGTACATCCACCACTTTGGCAATGTTGGTTCCACATTTACAGACAAATACTCCGATTCGGGGTTCTTCGCTTGTCATTCTGTTAACCTCCATTCCTTCCTTTGATTGCATCTACCGCCTTCTGGGCAGTTGCCGCAAATTCCTTCGCTTCCCGGCCAATCATCTGGACCACTTGAACAGCCGCAGGATCTCCACCTGATTGACGAATCACATTTCGAACCACTTGTGCACGACTATTCGCCATACGTGATCCGCGTCCATAATGGCATAAATCGGAGGCACATGCAAATAGGATAACGCCATCTGCGCCCGCTTCCAAGGTTTTGAGGATTTTTGGAGTGGAAATGCTGCCTGTACATGGGACTTCAAGAAGGTGCAAGTCTGCGGGATATTGAAGGCGTTCTTCGCCTGCCTCATCGATTGCCCGGTACATGCATTCGCTGCAGGCAAATCCCACAATCACCGATTCTGGGCCTTCGACGCTATTGCTGAGGAGTCCGTTAATGGCAGCATCTAACACGACGGGGTTGACATTGAGGGGACCAATGGCGTCGACTGGGCAGGTTGCCATACATTCACCGCAGGCTTGGCAGCGTACCTCATCGACTATGACACAGTCTTTGGACTCGTTAAATGAAATTGCTTGGGATGGACATGAAGGAATACAGAGCCCACAGGCTGTACACACGTCTTTGTTGACAACAGCCACATCAAGTTCCTTTGATACGGATTGCGTGGAAAGCCACACCGAGGATTCTTCTGCAGCCGCCCCAGCTTGTTCAACGGATTCCGGGATATCCTTGGGGCCATGACAAGTACCAGCCAGGAACACTCCATTAATATTGGTTCGCGCTAACGCCACCTTCTCATCTTGAGCTTCAAAGAATCCCAGTTCTCCGAGAGGTACACCCAGCATCTTTGCCAGTTCCTCAGTGCCAGGAGAGGGGGTCATAGCACAGGAGAGCACAACAATATCTGCAGGGAGGGAGTGAGCTTTTCCATATGGATCAGTGTATTTGACAGCAGGTTTACCGTTGTTCTGGACAACTTTAAGCTCATCACCGCGATACTCGAAGTGGATGTTGTACTCTTCCTTCGCGCGTTCGTAAAATTCATCGAATCCTTTGCCACCAGCGCGGATATCCCTTGCCACTATAGTAATGTCCAGATTCGGGTCATATTCCAATTTGGCAAGTTCTGCATGTTTAATGGCTGCCATGCAACAGTAGGCTGAGCATTGCCAGCTGTACCGTTCATCACGACTGCCCACACATTGAATCATAACAATCTTTTCAGGTTTCCGTCCATCAGAGGGAACTTCCAGCTTGCCGCCAAAGGGTCCAACAGAGTCCATCATCCGGATAAACTGCATTTGGGTCATAACATCTGGGTTCTCTGCATAATGTAACTCAGGAACCACTGACGGATCAAACTCTTTGAAACCAGTTGCGAGAATTACACTTCCAACCTGAACATTAACCGTTTCATCTTTCATATCATAAGCTATGGCTTCAGCAGAACAGACCTTCTCACAGACACCACATTTGTCATTGGTGAGTTTCTTGCAGTACTCTGCATCGATGGTCACTTTCCGGGGAACACTCTGTGAGAAAGGCATGTAGATTGCGCGACGCTTGGCTACATTCCATGACCAAGCATCATCTACCCGCGTCGGACACTTCTCCGTACATTGCATACAGCCAGTGCACTTGTCCCAATCTACATACGTAGCCTTCTTGTTCAGCGTCAGTACCCAATCCTTACCTATATGCTTAGCGTCAGTGAGTTCCGTATATGGGTACAGTTCGATATTGGGATGTGTAGCAGCTTCTGCCATCTTTGGACCCAAAATACAAATCGAGCAGTCTAGCGTAGGATAGGTTTTATTCAAAACGGCCATGTGACCGCCGATGGTGGGTTCCTTTTCCACAAGATGAACCTTGATACCCCGATCAGCGAGATCGATAGCGGCTTGAATGCCCGCTACACCTGCACCGAGAACAGCGACTTCTTGAGTAACAGGGAAGGTTTTAGTGGCTACTGGGCTTTGGGCAGCAACCCGGAAAACAGAGGCACGAATAAGACGTTTAGCTTTGGCGGTGGCACCTTGGGGGTTATCTTGGTGAACCCAGGCGCAGTGTTCACGGATGTTAGCGAAAGTGATTTGTCCGCGAGTCATGCCAGCTTCTTCAGTGGCTTGATAGAAACGAGGACCAAAGAGGTGTGGACTGCAGGCTGCGACGACGAGGCGATCGAGTTTCTTTTTAGTGAGAGTTTGAGTTAGGGCTTGGAGGGGTTCGTGTTGACACCAGTCGCTTCGAGTTTCGACGTGTTTGACCTTGGGGAGGGTTTCGGTGAAAGTTGTAAGGGCTTCATAGTCGAGGGTGTCGCTGATGGTGTCACCGCAGTTACAGAGAAGGACGCCAATTTTCATTATGTGGCACCTACACTAGGAGAGGTGGGATAGCGGTTGTGGAAGCCACATATATACTCATCACTCATACGATAGTTTATTCAGCATAGACTTGGATTGAATTACCTCTATGATTGAGTTTGAACAGTTCGAGGACACAGTCACCTGTATTAAAACCGCATCGCCATTGGGGGGTCAGGCGATTATGTGGGTATACGCATACCACGTGGAAGACGTAGTCATTGATGCAGGGTGTTGGAATGCCGTTGAGGAGCTTCGGACCTTTACGAAAAAACACAAAGTGAAGCGTGTCTTCGTGACACATAATCATGAGGACCATTATGGGGGATGTGCAGCGTTCCTTCCAGAGGCGGAAGTCTTTACGGGACCCATTACCTTAGAATCGTTGCGTGAACCCTACCCTTTGCCTGAGTTTTTCCAATTTGTTTGGGGGCGCCCCGAACCAGTTACAGAAGGGAAGCAATTAGAGGCAACGTCAATTGAGGTGGGAGAGTTCTCGTTTGAGGTTGTGAATCTGTCGGGGCATTGTGAAGAAATGGTGGGATTTTGGGAACCTGAGCGAAAATGGTTTTTCTCTTCAGATGCCGTGCCTCTTCCTTCACGTAAACAGATGTCGATGCCTGAAGAGAATATTCCGAAAATGATAATCCGTATGCAAGAAATTAGGAATCGCGATGTTGCTGTTCTTTTTGATGGGCATCGAGGTCCCATTCTAGATCCCCAAGACCATATTGATAAGCGGATCCAGTTTCTTTCAAATCTACAGGTGCAAGTTCAGGACATGGTAGCGGAGGGAAAAACCGTTCCTGAGATGAAGCAGGTCCTTGGGTTTCCTGAGCCGTGGTATCTCCCGAACACTGAGAGGCGGTTTGGGGTTGAGCATCTGATTCGGTCATTGGCTGAAGATAAGGTCTAGTGTGTTGTTTAATCTACAACGAAGTGGCATGCTGAGAGAGTTGATGAAAAGGTTTTATACCGTCCGTTGAGCTGGTTTTAAATACGGGGTATGAAGCCAATCAGGAGAAAGGAGCCATTAGTGGGTCACACGATTCACCTGATTTCTTCGCCATAAGAGGTACCGCCAATGCCATCGCCTACTCGCGACTCCGAATCGTTTTCGAAGAAGCCGGTTGAGAATGACCAAGAGCGATTTAAGCGTCTCGTTAACACCACGGGTGCCCTGGTGGTAGCTGTCGACCCTCAAGCCCGAATAACGTTGTTTAATCGCCGTTGCCAAGAGGTTACTGGTTATACTGAGGAGGAAGTCCTTGGCAAGAATATCGTCGAACTATTGATTCCTGAAAATGAGCGAGAAGACCTGATGATCCGGTTCCAAAACCTGGTTTTAGGGGAATCTACACCCGATTCACCGCAAGTACATTGGATGACAAAATCCGGTGAAAAACGGCTAATGCGATGGAATAACACCTTCATCACCGATAAGGACGGGAACGTAGAGGAAATCTTTGGAATCGGAATTGAAATTACGGCAGAAAAAGAAATGGAATCTGCTCTTGAGAAAGCCGAAGCCAAATATGATAATTTAATTGAAAAATCACTTGAGGGCCTAGTCATCATCTCAAGCAACCCCCCAGGAATTGTCTTCTCAAATCCCGTTGCCTCCGAAATCTCAGGTTATTCTTCTTCGGAATTAACCGCTTTATCTCCCAACGAATTTTTCGCCCTACTTCACCTTGAAGACCAAGGAAAGCTGATTGACCGTATCGAACGAGTTCTGAAAGGAGGAAAACCGGTTCCACGCGAATTCCGTATTGTCCGGAAGGATGGAAGCCTCGGCTGGATTCGTGCATTTGGATCTCGAACCGACTTTGAGGGAAGACCTGCTCTCCAATTAACGTTTATTGATATCACCGACTGGAAAGAGGCACAAATTGCCTTAGAGGAATCAGAAGCACAATTTCGCAGCCTTTTTGATAGTGTTCCAGTTGGCATTTTCCGAACGACTCCGGATGGACAGATTCATGATGCGAATCCATCATTGGTTGAAATGCTGGGATATAAAGCCAAAGAGGAGTTATTAGAGCACAAGGCCTCTGAGTTTTACGTTCATGCTGAGGCTCGAAAACGATGGGAAGAACTCATCAAACAAGAGGAAGTTGTACGAGCCTTTGAAGCCCAGTTTCAACGTCGAGATGGCGAAGTTATCTGGATTGAATTGAATGCCCGGGCCATTCGTGATACCAATGGAGAAGTCTACTGTTATGAAGGAACATTAGAAGATATTACTGACCGTAAGGAAGCAGAAATTAAATTAATGTCCGCCCATCAACGGTCAGAGTT
This sequence comes from Candidatus Hermodarchaeota archaeon, assembly GCA_016839995.1. Lineage (GTDB taxonomy): Archaea > Asgardarchaeota > Hermodarchaeia > Hermodarchaeales > Hermodarchaeaceae > Hermodarchaeum. The sequence goes on along the minus strand of JAEOTD010000051.1, from coordinate 7,432 downwards.
TCTTGTCGATCTGATGGCCCATGATTTGAACAACATCAATCAAGGCATTATGTTAACATTAGAACTCATTGAAAGTGATGAAGAATTACCAAAACATCTGCGCGAAGGCTTACAGGCCTCACTTGATCAAGTAGAACGTAGCGCTGAACTCATCTCAAACGTGAAACGATTCCAATCCCTTGAATCGGAACCTCGTCGACTCTCAACCCGGGACCTTTCCCCCCCATTTCATGCAGCTGTTCGAGCAGTGGAACGTGCCTTCCCCACCAAACAGGTCTTTCTTTCAACGAACATTCAAGACCAGAAGTATTGGGTTTACGGCGATGGATTTCTCACCGAGTTGTTCTTCAATATCCTTCACAATGCCGTGAAAATGGACCGAACCCCCCTTGTCAAAATCGAAGTGCAAGCCAAAGAGAACAGTGACGAAAGGTTTGTCAAGATTGAGGTCCAAGATCAAGGACCGGGTGTCCCTGATTCGGAGAAAAAACGGATTTTCAACCGTTATCCAAATGGTATGGAAGGTGTGCGAGGCTCTGGTATTGGACTGACTTTGGTCCAGCGAATCCTACAACGATATGGTGGTCAAATCTGGGTTGAAGACCGAATACACGGTGACCATTCACAGGGAGCCAACTTTGTCGTACTTATACCGAGGGGGGAGCGAAGATAGTTTCAATCTTTATCGTAGACGACGACGAGAACCTTCATCGCGTGTACCGCTCATTTTTCTCAATGAAAGGCTTCAACGTCGTGGGTAGTGCCTTCGACGGGGCAGAAGCTGTGAAGCTCTTTGATCGACTGAATCCGCGACCCGATGTTTTACTCATGGATTACCGGATGCCCATCAAGGATGGGGTCACGGCCACCAAGGAAATTCGAACCATCGACCCAGCAAGCAAAATCATCTTCCTAAGTGCCGATGAAACGGCACGAGAGCACGCACTGAAAGCAGGTGCCATCTCATTTCTCATTAAACCCGTCCGCTTCGCTCAGTTGCTTCACACCATCACTCAAGTGTTGGACAATCAGTAATCCTTTTTGTTCCCTCGTTTTTTCCGAAAGAGGATAAGTCGTATATACCCCATCCCTATACGATTAGACTACCTTCCAAACAGATACTTTGAGTCTTTTACGGTGAAAAGAAGTGATTATTCCGAAACAAATGCCGGTCGAAAAGATACTAAAAACCATTGAAGGTTTCGAGAATTTACTAATTATTGGCTGCGATGGATGTTCTGGTATTTACATGGTTGGCGGTGAAAAGCAAGCTGAGATGCTTGCGAAGTTAATTCAGATGCACCGCCAATTGAAAAAGGAGCCTGGTGAGGTCCGTTATACAACCGTGTTACGTCAATGTGATCGTCAATTAGTGGCAACAACTCTACGACCCCAAATGGAGAATGTTGATGCTATGATTTCCTTAGCCTGTGGTGTGGGTCCACAGACCTTGATCGATGTGTTTCCAGAGATGAAGGTCTTCACGGCTGTTGATACCTATGGTATGGGTGGGAAGGACCGAGAATTGGGTCACTTCTTTGAATATTGCAGTGGATGCGGTGATTGCCTACTCAATGAAACAGGTGGCATCTGTCCGATGACCCGCTGCCCCAAAGCCCTCATAAATGGACCGTGCGGCGGCATGCTGGAAGGGAAATGCGAAGTAGGGGACTACAAGAATGATTGCGCCTGGTTTCTGATTTATGAAAGACTGCAGAAATTAGGTCGATTAGATTTATTCCGAAAATATCGTGAACCCCGTGATTGGCGAGTCGCCCAGTCACCACGCAAACTGGAAATCTAGGTGACGGTGAACAGACATGGTAAAACGTGAAGCTTACAGCAAACTCATGGAAGAAATCAATGCCGGTAAATTCGTGTACACCGGCGAACTCGAACCCGAAAAAATTGGTGACATGGAAGAAGTCATTGAGGGCGCCAAGAAGTTAGTAGGACATGTTGTTGCAGCTAACGTGACCGATATCCCGCAAAGCTTTGCTTACATGAACTCCTTAGGACCGTCGTACATGATTCAAGAAAAAGCCGGGCTCGAAGCGGTGTGCCAGATGACTTGCCGAGACCGCAACCGACTAGCAATGTTCGCTGACCTATTGGCCGCCGGTGCTCTTGGAATCGTCAACATCCTCTCACTAACCGGTGATCACCCCAGCCTCGGCGACCAACCTGAAGCCAAACCCGTCTTTGACCTGGATTCTGCTAGCCTCACAGCTTTGATTCGCAGAATCACCGATGAAGGCGTTGACCTCAATGGACACGAAATCCACAACCCACCCAAATTCCACGTAGGTGTTGCCATCAACCCAGGTGCCCTCCCACTAGAACCCGAGATTCTCAAACTCGAACGTAAAGAAGCGATTGGTGCTGAATTCGCCCAAACACAGGTCGTTTTTGAAATTGAGAAAGCGAAAGCGTTCATGAAAGAAATCAAACACGTGAAAGTCCCAACACTCGTCGGTATCTTTCCACTCAAATCCTATAAGATTGCAGATTGGATGGAAAAATTCGTACCAGGTGTCAAGATTCCTGAGTCGATGATGACAAAGCTCAAAGAGCTCAAGGGCATTGAGGATAAACCTACACGAAAGGCTAAGATAGCTGAATACAACGTGGAATATTATGGGGAATTCCTCCGTGAGCTGCGAAAAACCACAAATGCTGCTGGGTGCCATATTATGGCTGTGAAATGGGAAGAACTCATTCCTCGTATCATTGAAGCGTCAGGCAGTTAGGCGGATCAACTTGTGGATTGGTCATCGGTTGTGAGCGCTTTAATCTTCGCTTGGTTCTGGCGAATCTCTTCGGCCCGTTTCTTCTCGAGCCACTGACGAACCATCTGTTCAATCCATGATAACGGCAAACCAACCACTCCAATGAGTCAGCTCTCCTTTCTTTATTCTTCGTTAAAATCTTTACCCCACGAACCTAAACCCTCCCGATTGGGAATCAAAGAGTCAGGTGATGAATTCAGTGATGATGCGACCTACGTTTTGTAGATTTGTGAGAGCCATAGCGTCGCCAAATTTCCAGTCCCAAGATCCGAGTCCACATTCGGGTCCAGCAAAGGGGATACGGTCACTTCCGTAGCGGTCGACGGCAGCCTTAAGATGGTGGTGCATTTCCTCTGGTGGTTGGAGGTAGGGTTTGTAGTTACCGGATTGGATTTGATCCCAAGCAGCTCGCAGATCTTGATCTTGGGGTATGGTGGGTCCGTCGGTGCGCATGATGGCAGCTCGGATGTATTTGTCGTTGTCAAGGAGCCAAGATTTGTTTACGATGACACCCAAGTGAGCTTCAAGGAGGTTCCATTTGGCATTGGCTAGTTGGTGGTAGGGTGAGGCGTGGAGATGGAGCCCCCGGTAGCAGTTCGAATGAATTGCTGAGAGGATTGTGTTCCACGTTGTGATAAGATGAGTGAGTTGTGGGTCAGATTCACTGTCCGTAAAAAGGTCTCCGACGCCTGTCACACCAATGGAGGGTTCATCCAGGGTGATGATTAGCGGTTTGAGATATTTCGTGTGAATTTGAGAATTTTTCATGAATGCCTGGACGATGACCGCGAAAGCTTCAATGAGCTTTTCGTCGTAGCGAGGTCCGACACCCATTCCGCGCCAGAGTCGGCTGGCCATTTCGAAGGGTCCAGTTATGCAGGCCCGATACGGGATATGTTGGATCTGTAATTCTTCACAGAGTGTTTTTGCACCCTGTTCAAGGGCGAGGATTTCTGCAACCTGTGCGTTGACGTCTGCGAGTTGTATAGGGGACCCGTCCCAGAGATACGTATCATCCTGCTTTTGGAGTCCTGTTCCATGCCGAGTAATGGGATCAAGGAATTGACTGAGCATGTCGCGTCCAGCACTGCTTTGAACATAACAAGGGACACTCTCTTGGGGACCGAGGGCTGCCATTTTGTGTTTGAACGCTTCGTTGTGTTGTTGCACAAAGTAATTTGCTGCCTCTGAATGTTTACCGTCCTCTAAATCTGCAGCACCGAGTATGTACTCCTCTATGTTGATGGCCACTAATGGAAAGCTTCCGATGTCAGTGGGACGGATGTGAGTTGGTATATTGTCATCCACTCAAGAACCCTCAGATTACCTTAGCTGGTTTGAATCAACCTACAAGAGACAAGAACACGCTTAATTTTTCTTGTTTCAGCTAAAAGAAAGATAACGGTGCTGATTATGCTGTCTTTTTTGCAGACTTTTTCGTCTTCTTGGGTGCCTTTGCTGGAGTTTCTTGTGCAGGCCATCGGCTGCCATGCTCAAGAGCACGATCGATGGCGATTTCAGCAATGGCGCAGGAGTGTTCGAGGATCTTTCCGAAGGCTTCGAAGATGTTCTCTAAACAGAACATGGCTTTCTGGTGGGGTCCGAAAAGGGCACAACTTTCGGGGGTGAGTTTAGGAAGCATTTGTTCGCAGAGCTTGACCAGATGCTGTTCCATCAGTTCTTCGGCTTGTTGGCGCATCGGGAGGAAATGGTCGATTTCGTTAATGACATGATTTGCTGCCTTGTCATCACCAATTAGCATGGATTCAGCGGCCATGGCATAGATACGATGCACGTGATTACCGGTTTTTAATGCGAGGTTGAGGAGATCCTTGGGGCATTCTTCGTTTCCAAGGGAGACGACGGATTCGGCGATGCTTTTCGCATGGTCTGCAACGTTTTCGATTCGTTGAATGAACATGAGATAGGTGAGACAGTCCATGGAATCAATGCTGAGTTCGTTCATGAATCGAGGATCAAGTAACGCGGCGCGGAGTTGTTTGAACACTAGAAAGTAGAATTGGTTGACATCTTCGTCGAGCCCAATGACAGTCTTTGCGAGTTCTACGTCACGAATCTGGAGTGCTGACAGGGCATCAACGAGCATGGTGGAAGTAATTCGATGGGCGAGTCGCATACTTTTCGGTAAATCCAGTTGATTCAGCCTCATCAAAGATTGAATGACGATTTCATTAGTACTAGCGTCGATGATTTGGAGTCCGGTGAGCATTCGTACTCGTTTTCGGACCAAGGATTGTTGTTCAGGAGTAAACACACCCCGAGAGCGGATGCGGATGATGCCGAAGTTATTTAGATAGCTGGCGATGAGACGGCGTTCCAAAATTCCGGGTTCATCCTCAGGGTCTATCATAATTTCCTGCTCAGTGGGTTCGTCAGTGAATTCTTTGACTGGGTACACGGCGAGGGAGCCATCTCGTTGGGGGATGAGAATGACATGGTCTGAGGAATCGAGTTTGTATTTACTTGCCCAGCTTTTGGGAATAGACACGACGAGTGAGGATTTGCCTAGGCGCATGATTTTGCGTTTTTCCATAGCTCTACCCTTCTAAGCTATTTTTGGACCGCGTTCTTACGTACGATTAGGCGGCGTCTATATATCTTGCTGACCGTCAATATTTCTTAGACAAAATCTATGCTGACAATACTTTCTGTGTGCTTAGAATTGAGCAAGGCTTTTTAGGTACGAGGGGCTGCCAGCTAGTCGGGTCACGATCTGAATCTGGTGAAAATGATGGGACAGATGCAGTATGTTGAAATCATTATCCGTGGTGATTTGATGATCCGTCAAATCATTCGGAAAATCGGAGAACGGTTACAAGAAACAGACATTGAGGCGGATTTTAGTTCGACGATTGTGGTGCCGCCATGGCGAATGGCAACAAAAATTGAGTATCCCTCCTTGGCGGTCTTACATGCAGAGGTTATGGCGAAGGATATGTTTCGGTTTGAAGCCTTACTTCAAGAACTATTGGAACAGGAACAGTGCCAGCTTATTGCTTTGAACAAGCTTGAAAAACGCTGCTAGGAGAATGAAAGGGTAAGGGAATTGGTGGTGGCAGAGATTTCTCGAGATCAAGAGGAAGCACCTCATGACTCGATTGAAGACTCCGAAGAAGAGGCGGATCAACGACACTTTTCCCAACCCAGGTGGCGCCCGGGGAAGAACTTCGTCAAGCTTATTACTAGTTTGGTTGCAGCCACTGTCACATATTTGGTGACGTTTACCCTAGAGCCCCAACTACGGATGGCCCTCGTCTTACTTGTGTTAGCCGCTGCACTTTGGATTACTGAATCAATACCTTTGGCAGCAACATCTTTGCTAATTGCGCTCCTCCAGCCGTTATGGGGCATCCAAAGCTTCTCCGACGCCTTGACGCCGTTCTTTAGCCCAGTGGTCGTTCTGCTCCTTGGCGGATTTCTGTTAGCCATTGCAGTAGATAAACACGATTTAGATGAACGTATTGGAGAAGCGCTCCTCAAACGCTTAGGCACAAAACCGCGCTGGATAGTATTAGGATTGATGCTTGGAACCGCCGTGCTTTCAATGTGGATTTCAAACACCGCCGCTGCTGCACTCATGATTACGATTGCAATACCAGTTGCCAATCGTGTAGAAGATCCTAAGGGAAGGCTGCCTAAAATCATGATTCTTGCTGTCGCCTATGCAGCCAGTATCGGCGGATTCATGACACTCATCGGAAGTCCGCCAAACGCAATGGCAGCAGCGTTTCTTGCCCTTCCCCCTGTGAGCACGCCTATCTCGTTTCTCGGCTGGTCGCTTTATACACTTCCCATGGCCTTCGTCCTAATCTTTATCACCTGGGGCGTGCTGTTTCTCCGATTTCGAACTGAAGTGAAATTCATCCCGCCAGTGCAGCCAAAGGAAAAACGTAATCTTACAGGGAAGCAAAAGGGCACGTTGATTATTTTTCTCCTTGCCGTTGTTCTTTGGTTGACTGAGCCGTTTCACCCGATGAGTTCAGCAATGGTAGCAGTTGCAGTAGCGATTTTGTTGTTCGTTATTGGATTGCTCAAGAAGGAAGATGTGAAAAAAGCGGATTGGAATACTTTACTTCTCTTTGGTGGAGGGCTTAGCTTGGGAGCCGCCTTAACGGTATCAGGACTCTCGGACTTGATCACGAATGGTGTTCTCACATTAGTGCCTGTCTTGGGATATGTGGGAATCGTGATACTTCTTGCGGTGAGTGCGCTCATCTTTAGTATGGTAGCAAGTAACACAGCCAGTGCGAGTATTTTCATTCCGATTTCCATAAGTGTGGCAATTGCCATCGGAGCCAATCCCATTGTCTTTGCGGTGCTGATTGCCATTGCGTGCAGTATTGATTTCATGCTCCCTATTGGCACCCCTCCGAATGCAATTGCTTATAGTACCGAACGTGTGACCATGAAGGATATGATAACGGCGGGTTTTGCCCTCAACCTTCTTAGTCTTCTAGTGGTCCTAGTATTTGCCTTCTTCATCTGGCCATTTATTCCGATAATCTAATAGAAGGAATGATTGATGTTTGCTGATTATGAACCCAAACGAATTGTCAACCGGGTCTTTGGGGTAAACCCAGATCAAATTGCCTCTACGGTTCTCATTGCCCCTGCAAAGAGGT
>JAEOTD010000050.1 GCA_016839995.1 Candidatus Hermodarchaeota archaeon | reverse complement strand
CAGTGCAGGAGAAGGATTTGGCAACAGCTAAAGAAGAGATGGAATCTCTAACGGACATCCTGCAAGGCGTGGGAACCGCTGTATATCAGCAGGTTGCTGAGGAACAGGCTCGTGCTCAAGCCCAAGAAGGTGTCGCTGACGAATCCACAGCAGAGCCCGAAAAGAAAAAGAAGAAACGCAAAGAAAAAGTCGTGGACGCCGATTATGAAGTGGTCGACGACGAAGATAAGAAATAACCGAGTGTTGGGAAAAATCGTCACACTGCCTTCTCAGTTGAGGCAATACAAATAAAAGCCCTGCTTAGTGTCGATACGCAATACGGTGGTTTAGTGTGAGTTATGGTAACAACCAAAAGCGGGACTACTACGAAGTTCTCGGTGTAGATAAGAAATCTACAAAAGAGGAAATTCGACGGGCGTATCGTAAACTCGCACTCAAATTCCATCCTGACCGCAACAAAGAACCCGACGCTGCTGAGAAATTCAAGGAAATATCAGAGGCATATGCTATCCTTTCTGATGATAATAAACGCCGCCAATATGACCAGTTTGGTCACGCAGGAATCAGTGGTCGATATAGTGCCGAAGACATTTTCGGAGGTATTAACTTTGAAGACATACTCCGTGGCTTCGGGCTTGGTGGGGGTATGGGCGGTTTTGGAAGCGTCTTCGATTTCTTCATGGGACGCGGTGGGCGACGCGCTTCTCGACAAGATCAGGCTATTGACTTGCGATACGATATGAAAATTTCCTTGAAAGAAGCGGCTACGGGTGTTGAGAGAGAAATCGATTTGAAGCGGGATGAACAGTGTCCAAAATGTGGAGGAACCGGAGGAGAACCGGGAACGCCCCTGAATACATGCCCCAATTGTGGTGGACGTGGTCAGCTACGACAGGTCCAGCAGACGATGTTCGGGCAAGTGATCCGCGTCGGCACATGTCCTCATTGTAACGGACAAGGACAGACTATTGAAACACCCTGCTCTGAATGCAGAGGCAAACGCACGGTTCGCGAAAAGCGAAGTCTCCGAGTTCAAATCCCCCCGGGAGTCGAATCTGGTTCTATGCTCAGACTCAAGGATCAAGGAGCTTCACATCAAGGAGGTAAACCTGGAGACTTGTACGTCGTTGTGCATGTTAAGCAGGATAAAACCTTCGAACGAGTTGGAGATGATATCCTGCTCGAATTGCGAATTTCAATAACACAAGCTGCCTTGGGAGCTGAAATCGAAGTTCCCACGCTACTTTCAAAAGCAAAATTAAAGATACCTGCTGGGACGCAACCTGATACAGTTCTTCGCTTGAAGGGTCAAGGAATGCCCCGAACGCGATGGAAAGGAAATGGCGATCAACTCGTTCGGATTAGAGTGAAAGTCCCTAAGAAACTAAGCCGACGCCAGCGAGAGCTTTTAGAAGAACTTGCGGGCGAGTTTGATGCGAATTGATCTCTCAGTCGGCTTTTGCTACAACTTGAATGTCTCCGAACTGAATAGAAGGTCCTATGACTGAGCCTCCGGGACCAACCAGATATCGACGTACATCACTTCCAATAACTTCCACTTTCTTGATGAGATCAAAGGCATTACCTGCCAGCATCAATCCGTGCACAGCCCCAACTAGTTCACCATCGATGATGCGGAAGGCCGGATTTGCGACAACACTGTAATCACCAGTTTCTTGGTTAGATGAATGAACACCTTGTAATCCTTTAACAAGATACCCCGATTTGATTTCGCTCAGCATATCTTCCTGAGAGGTTTTCCCACCGGAAATCACGAAGTTAGTGGGAGAAGTATCAACGACACCGGTTCGAAGGTTCCTACTCGCATTTCCTGTACTGGTTTTTCCATGTTGTGTTGCCCAGTAGTGATTCCATAGAAAGGATCGAAGCTTACCCTTATCAACGATTACGGTACTTTGTTGTGGAACTCCTTCACCGTCAAAGAGAGCTGTGCCATATCCACCAGCGTAGAGACCATCGTCGGTGAATGTTAGAGTCTTTGATGCGATGAGTTCACCCTCCATATCTGCTAACCTAGATTTTCCTCGAACAACGTTTTCACCTTTGACGGCTTGGTTAAGGGTATAGGCGAGAAGGCTCCCAAGGGCATCTGGTGTAAGAACGATAATACCTGAGCCAGTTTCACCCTTTGCATCTTTTTTCGCAAGAAGGATATCTTTCACTGCTTGGTTGATAATATAATCTAGGTCGAGATGGAAGTGGCGATTCACATCAACGGCAAATGCTGGAGGAGTCATTCCAGATTCAGTTGGAGCCATTATGTACGAGTAAGCGTACACGCCAGTCCCTCGATCAGAGGTCAGCACACCATTGGAATTGGCATAAGCAGTCCAACCGTAAAAGCCACCTGCACCCGTTTCACCAATGATTATTGACGAATCCTTCTCCTTAATGGCATCACTGATTTGAGTTGAAAAGTCAACAAAAACACCCGGATCCTTTTCAGGAATTGATTCATCCCAGAGACCCGTTAACTTGGTGTATTTTGCCTTGGCAGGGAAATCCTTCCATGTCGCATCAGGGGTGCTTGCCTTTGCTGCAGAAATTGCCCGTTTAACTGATTGCTCAATAGTGGCTTTGTCTAACCGATTTGTGTAAGCAGAACCCAATTGATTCTTCAATACAACCCGAATCGAAGCACCAACATCCTGAGATTTCGCCGCTTTGTTAACCTCACCTAATGAAACTTCACAACTTATCTCATAGTTGTCTCGAAGCAGAATCTCGATTTGATCAACTTTTTTAGAACCAAAGGCAATTGTGTGTTCTGCAAGTGTAGCTAGAGTTTGTTCTTGATCTTTCATTTTTCGTTTGACCTCCCTTCAAGCTTTTCCTCCGAAGGTTAGGGGTCCACTTCCGAACCGGATTAATGGTCCCCCATCACTGACAAGTGCTTCTTGTCCTCCTTTTCCACACCGACCTACGCCTAATTCAAAGGTGTCTTTACCCACACCGTCAATCTGTAGGAGTGCTTCGGTGGCGATTCCCGAAAGTGACAGGTTTGTAACCGAGTCTCCCAATTCTCCATTGGTGATTTCATAAGCTTCTTGAACACCAACTTGGAAGCTTGCATTCAGATCTGCTGATCCGCCCATATACGCAACGCAGTAATAACCAAAGTCAATCCCTTCAAAGATTTCTTCATCTGATAAGTCACCTCGTTCGAAAATGGTGTTACGCATTCGCATCAGGGGGTAGACACGAAAGTCTTCGGCTCTTGAACTCCCCGAGAGAGGTAATCCAGTTTTTCCAGCATACTCTCTATCTGTCAGCAATGCATTAAACACACCATCTTTGATGAGTTCAACTCGTTGTGTAGGAACTCCTTCGTCATCGTACTTCGCAGAACCAAAACCGCCTTTCATTGTTCCATCGTCGACCATCGTTACTCCTTTCGGTGCAACATCTTGGTTCAATTTTCCAGCAAAAGCAGATTGCAAAGTAAGATCTGCTTCAGCAAGATGTCCAAGGGCCTCATGGGCAAGTGTCCCAACTACGGTAGAACCTAACACACATGGAAAGGTTCCAGGTTTTGGTGTGTTCCCCTCTAACTGCATCTTTACTCGCCGAACTAGTTGTTCAGCTACAATTTCAGGAGTCTTTGTAGTTTCATAGAATTCCCAACCCTGGGAAATACTACCCGAATTAGCTCGAGCACTTGTGATGTTCCCATTTTCCTTACCAGTCAATGTAGTTACCATGTAAACATGACCCGCATCAGTTTTGATTTGAGTGCCTTCATTGGTAACAAGATACTTAGTGCCCATGCCATCGCGCATTTGAATGGTGATGGCTTTGATTCGGGGATCAAGTCGTTGTGTTTCCTCCCAGAGTTTCGCAGCATAGGCGATTTTTTCTTGAGGATCGACTTCAGCTGGATTTCGTTTTACCTTTAAGGTGATAACGTCTTGGACTGGTTTAATCTCAGCCAATTTTATTGGTTCTTTCCTAGCTTTCCCTGCACGACTTGCTAGGGAATAAGCATCCTTGACTGAGGATTGCAGACCTCCGGATGAGAGGTCGTTGGAAGTCACAAACCCCCATGTTCCTTCAGCTAGAATCCGAATAGCGACGCCTTCCTCGATTCGCTGGCTGATACTGCGAACACGCCCATCATCATATTGTGTGTTGCTGCGGTTCACAGATTCAGCTCGTAATTCAACATAAGTTGCCCCGAGTTTCTCTCCGTAATCAGCAGCTTTTTGGAGTTTTTCAATCAAATGAATCACTTCAAGAATGTTACAATAAAGGGAATAATAGAGGCGAAAAGGATACAAATTGACTTATAAGATAATTGGATTGAACAATTCACTTGAGGAACACTCTGTGGTAATGAAACCAAGGTTCATTGTTGATGCCATGTTGAGTTCGTTAGCCCGTTGGCTCCGATTCTTAGGGTATGACACGTTGTATTGTGAAACACAATCAGATAATGAAATCCTCGAAAGAGTCGGTGACCTGATTCTCTTGACACGGGATAAGGAACTAATTTTACGAGCTAAGAACCGTGGATTTCACGTGTTAAATCCCGGGAGTGGTTCAAAAAAGGCAATGCTAGAAAAACTTGAGCAAGAGCTGGATATCCAGTTTGTTGCTAACCCTGATAGAAGTCGCTGTCCACAGTGTAACTCAGGACTACAGAGAAAAAGCCGAAACCAAGTGCTAGACCAAGTTCCCCTCGGATCACTTCGAAATCATGAGACGTTTTGGCAATGTGATAATTCTGATTGTCTCCAAGTCTATTGGCAAGGTCGGCATTGGACCCGAATTCAAAACACGCTTCGTCAGCTCAGAAGACAATCTGCCCAGGAATGATTCACTTCGACTCTGGATAGAATTCGGGTAAAAGAAAACGGGGTAAGGCACATATGACGGCATCACGGAGGATTTGGGTTCGGGTCAACCGATTTTGTGTAAGGACCCCCATTACACCTTCATTTTGAAATACGTTGGTTCGCCCCATCAATTTGTCAACCGTGTCTTTACTTGCATCGCTCGTAGGGTCTAGTTTATCGACAAGCCCCTGGGAAACTTCCAGGCCAGCTGAGCGCGCTACACTGAGTTTTGAACCTTTCATTACAGCTGCAATTGCTTGGATGTATGTAGTGTCATTAAGTTTGAAAAGACCACCTTCAATTCCTACACTGAAATCAGCAGAGGGTTCCATTTTCTGTGCGTTTTGAGCGCGGTTGATTGCTCCTTGGAGGGTTTCGGATTGAGACATTGGAAAAGGTTTCACACCTGATGATACGGGTGCAGTTATTACCTCGACTTGTTGGAAATACTGACTGAAAGCTTGAAAGACAGCATCACGTTTGACTGGGTTTTGAGATCCGACAACGATGCGCATATTTGGTTCGTGTTCTTTGTAGCCTATAAAGCATGAGGGTGAAGAACCCTATGTTTTGGGTATGACTCCGAGAGGCATCAGTTCACGTTTGAAGGCGTCGTTGATTACGAGAGCACATCCATAGTATAGACCGATAAATCCGCAGGCTACGCCTTCCAAGCCGGCTATCACATTGAGAAGAGTGTCGGCTGTTCCGAGATCATTCCAGGTTGACCAGGCATGCCAATGTCCGAAAGCAATCAACCAGAAGAAAATTGCCAATAGGAAGAAGAAAATTTGCATGACTCGATTTGTTTTCATTGAGCTTAAGAACAGCCAGAAGCTGAAGAATCCCCAAAGGAAGAAGTAGGGAACCTGAACCAGCATGGCAATGGCAGGTTCAGCAATCACTGGCGCTAGACCCAATATGGGTAGGAAGTAAATGAAAACGAACGAAAACCAGAAAGTTGATCCTAGAATGAAGGTGGTTGCCCCAAAGGTGTTTCCATTTTTCAACGACCAAATGCCTGCAAACAGGGGTGCAAAACCACCGGCAAATAACGCGGTTGCGTAAATGACCCCCAACCCATCTGCTGAAAGAATTTCAGCAAAGTAAAGCGATAAAAGAATGAAGGCTATGCCAAAGCCAATGGCACCAAATGCCGCGGGATTCGCGACTTTTTCGTCACTCATAGACATTCACCATGTATCTAGCGGATGCTAGTTTTCCAACTCGGCGTTTCCTGCATGGAATTATATAAGGCTTTACTGTTCGCCTGAAAATGAGTTATCGAAAAGCGGTTAGGTGTTGAGGGTTACTCGTTTTCACGTTTCAAGTGCTTATTCAACCTCATTTTGGTTATATTGCTAGTTGACTGATGACGTGATAAAAAATTCATCAGGTCTGATAAGAAAGTCCCCAGTCTTGAAAGAGGTGTAGATTTCCTTTGCTGTTTCTTGGTTAATTTCCTTCTCTCACTAGTACTAAACGTGATACAATATAATAAACCCTTACTCTTTGGATATAATTATTCAATTAAATATGAGTGAATGGTTAAATCATACTTCACACCATCAGAAACTGGGTGAATTTGTTGAAACGTGAATTAAAGCCAGGTACTGTTTTGGTTCCCTGCCCTGCGGTTATAGTCTCGGTGGGTGATGAAACAGAAACCAATCTCATTACATTATCATGGGTGGCAAATCTCTGCTCAAAACCTCCTCGAATGGGAATCGGTGTTGTCCCCAAACGCCATAGTTATGACATTCTGAAACGTGTTGGAGATTTTGTTATCAACGTTCCTTCACAAGACCTCATTGAGGAAACGGTTCTATGTGGTACAAAGTCAGGACGTGATCTCGACAAGTTCGATGCCACAGGCTTAACTGCTAAGCCTTCAACACTAATTTCTTCACCTATGATTGATGAATGTCCATTGAACATTGAATGTCGCACTTGGAAAGTCATTGAAGTGGGAACTCATCACCTGTTTATTGGAGACGTCGTTGCGGCGCACATTGATGAAAGCGTTCTCGATGAACAAGGTGAGCCTGATCTCGCGAAAATGAGTCTGTTTACGTATAATCCTCTTGTGGGTCAATATTGGGCTGTGAATGAATTTCTCCGAGACTGGTAAACAATCGAGGAACAAACCAAGTTGTCTCCGAGCTTACCCTTGATTTCATGCCGATAAGGTCAATCTTTTAATTGCTGTTTTGGTTATTTCCCCTTAGGATACCTGCTGGTATTACTGGTTGGAGGAATGGTAATGCCTAAATTAAGTACGATTTATAACCTGGCAATTCTCGGTGGGCTAGGAGCTGCGGTTACTCCTTTCATTACTCCTTTAATCGGACGCTCTTTTTGGTTTATCCCCATCTACTATTTCTACGGTTTTGGATTCGTACTATTTCTTCTGATGTTACTTATTGGCATCTTAGCCTGTGTAATGGCAGTGCGAGCAGCTGATTATGTTTCTAAGATGCCACAACGAGCAGCCTCTGATCTGAAGACAGCAGGCATCTTGGTTATCGTCGTCGGTATTATCGCATTATTCAACGTGTTATTCATTCTATTCGGAATCTTACTTTTAGCTACGGGAGTAGAAACAGATTCTGTATGGAAGAAAATTCAACAGGCACGTATTCGAACAGGCTGGCCTTTTCAAACAGTAGCAACAGCTGCAGGTACCCCTTGGGCACGACAAATTTCTTGCCAATTCTGTGGAGCTCCAATGGTAGTCTTAACCGCTTCAGCTAGAGGACATCTTGTCCATTTTGAAACTCAATGCCCTCTCGATGAAACTCATGATTCTATGAAACTTCCTCTCTCGCGTTTGGATTCATGGACACCTGTTGTAGCAGACCGTCTTCATCGATGTCAGAAATGCGGAGAAAGAACTGCCGGGCTTATTGTGGTTGGGCAAAGTGGCATGTCAACTAGCTTGCAGGCATATTGCATCGTAGGGCATCGAAATTCGACCTATCGGCGAGTATGGACTCCATTATATCCCCATGTGGCCCGTCTACCCAGTGGTGATGTTGGTATTCAGGGACGACCAGCTCGAGCCCAATTTCAACCAACCTTCCGCGAATCACATCATATTCCAAAAACACAAACCATATCTTCTAGTATTTCCGTGGTTACACGTAGAGGTTCGATTGGATTCTGCACCCAATGTGGGGTCAAAGTCGAATCATCTGATGTCTATTGCTTTAGATGTGGACACCAAATACGTTAGAAAGTGAGACCCATGGTTCAAGCAGCAATCGAAGCCAACTTCACATGTTCTTGCGGTTCACCCTTCATTGTGATGACCCTAGATGCATCACCTAATGACAAAATCACCGCCCTTCTGGTATGCCCCCGACATAAGGTGGGGCACCACATTACCCTCGATCACTCCGGTCTGGATCTATGGATTGGGGCTGTAGCCGACCATCTTTATCGTTGTGCTGTTTGCGGTCGAGAATTAGCCCCTCCAACGGCAGTAAGTTCTTCTGAAGTGGCAACATCGTTCACTCTAAACTGTCCGGTTCATGGAACTCAGAATAACACCAGAACAGTATGGAGTGTCCTTCACAAACGCATCCTCTCAGAAATTCAACAACGACGCGCCCCTTACTCTCCTGAAGAAACTACAGCTCCACCACCCGAACTGAAAACCAAACCTGCGGTGGAATCCTCGGAAACAAAAGCCACCTTTTGCCCTGAATGTGGGAAGAAAATTCGTCCCCAAGATAATTTTTGTTTCATTTGCGGGAGTGCCATTGATTAAAGAATCCCTATCAATTAACCCTGAACGGTCAACTAGGTTAACGTTAATGCGTGATAAAGAGTACTCCGAAGAAACAACTGTTGAGGTTATGCGGAATCAAAGAAGGCTTTACCAAATGAATGGAATAATAGCTCTTTAATCATGGGGGCAGCGGGATTTCCTCTTGCATAGACAAAATACACGAGACTCCCGAACAAGGGTACGAGCATGCTGCTGCCAAAGGCTTTCCAGGAATTCAGTCGGAGAGGAGGTCGCCAGAAATCGAGGTTGAGTTTCCAAGCACGTGTAAAGACCTCCCATTGTAAGTCTGTTAACGCTTCAATTTGTGGTCGACTACCCTCACTTAGGATCGATGGGCGGAGAGGCACCCAGAGAAGTGGAGTAACAAATAGTTTCATTCCTTTCATATCGTCAAGAAGCTCGAGCGTGGCAATTACATCCTCTTCTTCTTCCTCAGGTAACCCTAAGAGCCACGTGGTTAATGGGAACCAGCGATTATCATTGAGAATGCCAATAGCCTGCTTAACTACGTCAGGCCACTCTTCCGGTTTGAAGGGTATTGCCTTGCCAGCCATCCGTTTCTTGAAAAGCCGTACACTCCCGGTTTCAATTCCGGCTTCAGCAGTAACATATGGTTTCCCTCCATGTTTGTATCGACCACGGGTAACAAGGAGTTCTGCGATTTCTTCTGTACATTTGGGATCTGCAACTACGGGGGCTAATGCAATATGAGCGGGTTGGATGAATTTCAAACCCGGAACTTTCACCAGGTTTTCGATTAGATTTACTATCGCTTTTCGATTTGGCAGAAACTGGGGAGATTTGAGCCCATACAGGAAGAGGTCTTCAGTTGCTAAAATTGCCATGTCATTTCCGGATTGTGTGTTGGCAGTTACTTCTTTGAGAATATGTTCTAAAGGAAGTGAGAAGCGTTGGCGTTGGGTGGGTGAGCAGAATTGGCATCCCCGGCCACACCCGCGAGTAATTTCAACTGCACCATGTAACGAACCACCCCTAATGGTGGGAATATCTTCAGGGTTGCGGAGTACTCCGCCAATAGCTGTAGTGGGAAGTGGTTCACCATTTACCGCTTGATGAAAGAGCTTTACCACTGAAGGTCCCACTTCGCCAGTTACAACACAATCAATTCCTAAAGTGCTCCTTGCAGTGTTTCCAGCAACTTGCCAGGCGCCTGCGCCACCAACAATTACTTTTGCTTGTCCCTTATCATGGACTTTGGCAATTGCGGACTTCCGTAAGAGATTCCGAAACTCTTGACGATTTCGTGGCTCAGTTCCTAAAGCGAACATACTCGAATACGTAAGACTCACATATGCTATACCTAACGGGTCCATACTGGAGACGCCAACAACGCGTGTATTGGGTCCGATGAAATGTTTCAGATTCTTGGGATGAACAACTGCAACATCGTTTTCATCAAAGCCATTATCGAGAAGTAGTGCTTCGGCTTTCCGAAGTCCGTATGGTGCGATACTGGCTCTTCCATCGGGTAGGTCATGTTCTTTAGGCATGTAAAGAGGTTTGAGAAAGCTGGGGATAAGAAGAAAGGATCCTGCGAAGGCTCCAAAAGGGTCATCACCAAAATGGCTCATTTCGATTTCAGAAGCTGTCAGGACTATTTTCGTGCCTTTATTCGCCTTGACCATGAAATGACCTCGTGACCCAACACAGAGCTGGTCTCTGCATCATCACTCCCAATAAAGCTATTGCATTGAAGAATGGACTGAGTACCCCACTACTCTATGAAATCAGGGATTATTGAGAAAAATTATGATTTTTCGAATTGAAGTTTGAGGTTCTCAAGAGTTAGTCGGGCATCAGATCTTATTTGTTCATCAAGTTGTTGTCGGGTCTTTTCATCGAGTTTCCGACCTAAGAACACTTCTGGTAAATTATAAGCAATTTCGTAGGTCACTTTGGTTCCGCGGGCTGTATGCTCAAAAAACCATTTGGCGTCTTGAAAGGGTTGCCCTGATAAGGATCGCACGTGGAGGGACCGCCCTAGTTGTATTTCCACGACTTCTAATTCCTGGGTAAATCGAAAATCCTTAACACTGACTCCCATGGCAAAGCGTGCACCCACACCCCAGAGGGCTTCCGTGGTGGGATCGTAGCTGGTCACTGAGGCGATGAACTTTGGTACATTGCGATGGTTCACGGCATATTTGAAAACCTGTTCGAGGGGGGCTTTGATTTCGATGCTTTCGCTGATATCTGTCATAGTGTTGTTCCCTGGTATTGTAACATATCTTCTTGATTCTTAAGATTTAGCGATGCAGGTATTCTTCCCACTCCCAGTCGGTGACCGCTCCGTGTGTATATTGATACCATTCAGCTGTGCGAATTTTCCTATAGAGATCAATAAATTCAGCACCTAAGACATCACGCAGTACTGTATCTTTCTGAAGGGCTTTGAGAGCCCCGCTCAAGGTATCAGGTAATTGTTCGATTTTTAATTGGTTGAGCCGTTTCTGTGAGAGATGATAGACATCTTCGGAGGTGGGTGGTGGTGCTTCGAGTTTTTTATCGATGCCATCTAATCCTGCACCCATGAGAACAGAGAAGAGTAGATAGGGATTAGTTAAGGGATCCGGTGAGCGAAATTCAGCTGAGGCTTTCTCGGCACTCGTGAAGAGGGGAATGCGAATTAGTGCAGAACGGTTCAGGTACCCCCAACTGATGTAAACTGGCGCTTCAAAACCCGGTACGAGTCGTTTGAATGAATTGACAGTAGGGTTGGCAAGGGCGGTGATTGCGGGTGCATGCTCAAGAAGGCCTGCTATGAAGTGTAGTCCTGTTTCAGTGAGAGTGCCATCCGGATTCCCAAGAAGATTCTGATTTCCCTTCCAAAGCTGGAGATGGCAGTGAAGGCCACTTCCTGCTTGGCTTGGGAAAGGTTTAGGCATGAAACTCACCTCAACATCATAAAGGGCTGCCCGTCGACGTAGCAGTAATTTAAAGAGTATGAAATTATCAGCGGCTTGTCCAAGTTCAGAGAAGGCAAGCTCGATTTCCTGTTGGCTTTGACCATGTTCTGAATGAAGCCACGCTGTTTCAATTCCGATTGCCCGTAAATCGAGAGCTGTCTCTAATAAGAGATCCATGCCCTGATTATCTGGGAATATATCAGCATATCCAGCCGCATCAAGAGGGACTCCATCTTCGGTGAGAAAATAGAATTCAGGTTCTAACTTTACTCGAGCTTGGAACCCTTTTGCAGCTAGTTTCTCCAAATTCCGTTTTAGAATAGTTCGTGGGGCAAGTGGATGAGGCGCAAATTGTCCATCTGAATCACGCTGGAAAACATCAGCGATTACAACCGCGCGCCGAGGAATGCTATTGGGTAATTCTTGGAGTGTGGATATCTCGGGAACCAGCCGAAGATCCGATGAAGTAACTGATGCCAGACCTTTTACAGAAGAACCATCAACTCCACAGCTTGGAACTGATGCAGTTCCTTTCTTTAAGGCAGCAATGGAGTCAACAGGACGGATTGGTACAGTCATTCCCTTTGATACACCATCAATGTCAACGGTGAGTAATTCAACAAAGTGTAGTTTTCCTCGACTTTCCGAGGTGATTCTTTCATCGGACATCTTGGATACCTCCTATCGAAGCCAGGGGAGTTAGAACAGGGATGTGGGCTTTTAAAGCTTAAGCCGAATAGTATCTGACAACAATCCTTCTTTGGGTTGGATAAATTTATTGGGACAGACTCCACTCTGAGCATAAGAGGGTAAGCTGTATGAAAGGGGCGCGACCACTACTTCTCTTCCTACTTCTCCTTTTCATTCTTACACCAACCTGCGACTTCATTGGAACATCTTCTCCGAGTCAAACAACTCATGAGCCGGTATTTTCGGAGACTCACCTTCCTGAATCCTTCTCATATCCAAGACCTTCCAACCACCCCGCTCCGCTATCAAATGGTAACGCCCCACGAAATTGGACAGTATTAGTCTATATGGCAGCAGACAATGACCAAGAAATTGCTGCCTTTGAGAACATCAAAGAAATGGAAGTAGTCGGATCCACCCAACAAGTGAACATCCTTGTTTATGTGGACTTCCTTACCAACACAACAAACT
>JAEOTD010000049.1 GCA_016839995.1 Candidatus Hermodarchaeota archaeon | reverse complement strand
TTTCTTCGTTCCCTTCTTTGCGCGTTTTTCCCAGTTCTTTGTTTTCGCGGTGTTATCAATTATCAACAGTAATTCTTCGACGCGAGCGACCACAAGATTGCACTCGTCTTGGTCAATAAGTCCTTCACCACAGTATTTCTTTACAAAATCAATGACCTTTCTTAGGTTGCCAGTTGCATCATACCAGAATCCCCAATCATCGCAGAGGATTTCACCGATATAGACTTCGTTAATGGTTTTTGGATCTTTATCCGTGATTCCTACCTCATGACCTGCGAATATGGTGATGAGGTCTTTGAGGTCCTTCTCGTTAATGGCATGAATTTGAGTTTTTTCTAACACGAGGTCCGCAAGGGTAATCGTTGGTTTATCAAGCAGTAGCCTATGATGGTCCTTTTTTCTAGCAAATTCAATCTTGTGGCTGAAATCCAGACAATCGAGAAAGACATCAACATAATAGGGCTTTTGGGAATGATGGTAAATATAGCGGTCCTTTGCCGCCAGAAGTGCATATCGATCTACATGGAAACCTAATGTCTTTTCAAAAAACTTCTCGATATCTCGGCGTTGACTTTTTGGACCAATGAAATCGATGTCTGTGAAACTCATTGCGCCCTCACCTAGCCGGTCCAGATTTCTATGAAGCTCCAGTTTATGTGGAGTTTGCATTCGAACTGCTAATGCTCCTAAAATACGAATTACTAGACCATTTTCTTCAGCTTGGTCTACAATATGCGTGGCTTCTTTTAGAAACTCTTTATCAGACATTGGAGCTTTCGGGGTTTCGTTCATTGATCAATTACATCCTGCAATTGTGACCAACTGATATGTGTTCTTCGATTTATATCCTAGTGCTCATCCAACTCGGCTAGACTATCAAAGATAGGTGAGAGTTGGTAGTAAGCGTTTTTGAAAATCGGGTACAACTTTGAATATTGTTTATGCGTTTCTGAGTTGCACTGTAACTTTGTCTTGATTGGTATTATCTCTACTAGGGAATCGAAACTTGGATAGATTCCCAAGGCCACGGCTGCAGTTAATGCTGCCCCAATTGATCCTGCGTTGAGAGGTTCTTTGACCATGCGAATGACTCTGCCTGTAACATCTGAAATTATTTGCATCCAAAATTCACTAATGGCACCTCCTCCGACTCCGCAGATGTTATCGATAACAAAGGGGGCGGTTTCTTCGACAGAGTCGAGAATCCATCGAATGTTGAATGCAACACCTTCAAGAACCGCGCGAATTAGGTGACCAAGGGTGTGACCAAGTTTGAGACCCAAATACGTCCCTCGCGCATTGTGATCATTGAGTGGAGAACGTTCACCAGACAGCCAAGGAGTGAATAGCAGTTGATCAGATCCGGGGGGCGCCCTGCTTGCTAGTGTATCCATTTTCGAGTATGGAATACCCTCAGAGTCTAGTGATTCTAGGTCGTTGCAGAGGGTTTCACGTAACCATCGAATGGCTGCACCACCGGTTTCCATTTCGCCCATGAGGATGTTTTTATCTGGGTCTCCTGAACACATTGTTAGATAGCGTTTTTTGGGGTCAATGATTACATCTTTTGTGGTGACTCCAATCCATGTGGCGGTTCCTATACAGACATGGCTGTCACCATCTCGCACACTTCCTGACCCAATTGCAGCTACAGCCACATCTCCTCCCGTTGCTATAACGGGTGTACCAGCGGGAACGCCGGTCTGCTGGGCAGCCTCTTTTGTCACTTCCCCGATGATGTGGGTTGAGGGATATGGGTCGGGGAGTTTCTCAGGTGAAATATCAGTGATTTCACAAACCCGTTCTGACCATTTGTGCTCATGAATATCAAAGAGCCCATAAAGAGATGCGTTACTCCAATCAGTCACGAAATTACCAGTGAGCTTGAATTCGAGAAAATCCTTGCAATCCAGGAATTTGTGTGTCTGAGCATAGATTTTTGGTTCTCTTTCTTTAATCCATAAGATTCGGCTTACAATGTCTTTCGCTGATGGAGCCATTCCAAGAATGGGATATATCTCGTCAGCATATTGCTCGAGCCATTCTCCCTGTTTCGTTGCACGCAAATCAAGCCAACTGATTGAATTTCGTAAGGGGGTTCCTTGCTTGTCAACCGGCATTATGGTAATCATCTGTGCTGATGGAGCAATTGCCAGA
Organism: Candidatus Hermodarchaeota archaeon; assembly: GCA_016839995.1. GTDB lineage: Archaea > Asgardarchaeota > Hermodarchaeia > Hermodarchaeales > Hermodarchaeaceae > Hermodarchaeum. The sequence continues at coordinate 4,486 of JAEOTD010000049.1, read as the reverse complement.
ATGTCATCAGGGGTCTTTGCCTTTTTGACCACTGCTTTAGTAGTAGCACAAAAGGCCTGCCACCAATCCTTGGGGCTTTGTTCCACCCAATGGGATTTGGGGTAAAGAAGAGGATATTCTCTAAACTCAGATGCAAGGACGTTTCCTTTGAGATCCGAGAGAACGGCTTTATCACCGCTTGTACCAAAGTCGTGCGCAATAATGTATCCGTCTTTCTTATCTGTCATTTTTTCATCCCATCTGAGTAAATGGATTTCATGGTTTGAGAATGTGCTTCATCGCCTCAATAAATCGTTGATTATTGTCTGGTGAGCTTACGGTAATTCGGAAATATGCTCCGCCTAATCGGTGGCTGGACATATCTCGGGCAAAGATTCCTAGGTCCAATAGTTTTTCAATAATATCTTGAGTGTCATGACCGGTATCTCCTGCGTTGATTAAAACGAAATTTCCACTGGAGGGGAATGTCTCGACTCCTGGAATTGTTGCCAGTTCCTTTCGAATATAGTCAACCCCCGCCCTATTTGCTTCAACCCGCTTTGGCAGATATTGTACATCGTCAAAAGCGGCCTCGACTGCTCGTTGTATGGGCATTGTTATGTGAAAGGGTTGTGCCACCCGGGAGAAATAATCAATTACCTGCTCATCAGCAATAAGATATCCAATTCGTAATCCTGCGAGACCCCACGCTTTTGAAAGTGTTCGAATAAAGACAATATTAGGGTAGGAGGAAATTAAACCTGTCATATTCTGATCGATATATTCTGCGTACGCTTCATCTACAGCAACAATGACGTTGTTTCTTGCTAGCCTCTCAATATCTTCTCTTTCACAATAATTTCCTGTGGGATTATTTGGAGTGCATACAAACACGATTTTTGTCTTATCGGTTATCCGCTTTTCCATTGCTTCAAAGGGGTACTCAAATTCAGGGGGAGACATTTTTACTGAGGTAAGTTTTGCCCCATGAAGATTAGCGAATTTCTCATAAGCTGAAAATGTAGGAGAATGAATTATCACTTCTTGTCCAGGTTCAGTGAATGTACGAATTAAGACATCAATTACCTCCATTGAACCTGCACACACAGCGATGTTTTCCGGTTTCATTTTTACATGTTTGGCGAACCGTTCACATAGGCCTGATGGTGGTGCTGGGTACAAATTGGTCACGTCAATTTCGCTGGCCATGGCGTCAATCACTGCCTTTGATGGAGGAAGTGGGTTTTCATTCGACATCATCCGCAACAAGTCTCTATTAGACCACGCCCGGATGAAGTGGCTGACATTGTAGCCACTCGAGTTCCTTACACTTTCGCGAACAATACTTTTCAGGTCAAACACAGTTGGCACCTGCATCTTCTTTAAGGTATAATCTCTTTTTGGGATTTGTGTTTGGTCAATCTTCTGAAAGTAGTAATGCTTACTCGGTTGCTTAAGCATCTGAATCCTATGACAATTAGTTTTCCAGAAAAAAAAGAAGGGAGGGGATTCCCCTGACTACTCAGGTGGAATCTCCGCATGAGCCTTGCTGATTGAGATACCCTTGGATTTGTGGTAGAAGTAACTGATGTAGTAGATGATGGGTGCGATAATGAATGTCACGATTACTGCGAGCATAAACGACCAGTCAATCGTGCCAGCTACCGCAGGAGACACTGAAGCATACCCAATGAATACTGAGATTGGGATAGAGATCAATGAGAACAACGAAATCAGTGGAATGCCGGCAATCTTCTTCTTAGCAAAGTCTGGTGCAAGTTCAAAGATGTCCTTTCTTCGCCATGGGAAGATAACGCCTGCGATGCCAATAATGACCATCGCAATCCACCAAGCGAGTATACTGTAGGTGAAGTAATCGAGGGCTGTCGTGTAGATGTAGAGGATGTTCATTATCATACAGATAATGAAGGTGACGATGATAGCAACCCAGGGTGCTCTAAATCGACTGTCGACCTTTGAGAGTGAGCCGGGAAGTACTCGGTCAAAGGACCAAGCAAAGATGTTTCGGACACTGGAGATGAAGAGTCCCAGTGCGGCACCAAAACAGCCAAAGGCGAAACAGACAGTCAAGAATGGCGGGATATACGGGATATCTGTGGCAAACATTGCAAGAATGTTACCTAACGGTTCAATTGGGAGGAAGTTCCACCAGAGTGGATCTCCAGCCACGTCAAGATAGGCTAAGCTATTCATGACCACTGGGCCCATTGCATAGTTGTAGACGGCATATAGGCCGAAGGCAGTGAATCCGAAGATAAAGAGTGCACCAATAATGGCGATAACATGCGACCGAGTTACTCCCTTGATTTCTCCCGCAATATATGCGGAGTTTGTATATCCAAGGAAGTTTAGCGTCGTATACGTAGTCGCCATGAACGTGACTCCTATTCCGACCGGAAGCGCTGCCGCAACGGCCCAGCCTCCTGCTACAGCCGCGGCTTCTATTGACGCAAATGAAACTGCTCCACCTGAAAGGAGCTGCATTCGGGCATCAATGAGGGGGGCACCGGCAATCATTACGCCAGCCCAGACCATCAATCCAATGTAACCCATAATAATGGCCAGCCATTCTGCTCGGAATTCCCATTTGGATCCAAGGAAGGAAAGGAGGGCCATTAGTACGATTATCACTGTGCCTATCGCTAGTTTTACCTCGTTGATATTAAGGAAGGTGAAAATGGCTAATGCTCCTGCGTCACCAGTCATGGTTCCCCAGGTTAACCAAATCGGAGACAAACCCCATTCAACAATCCATGATGCAAAGGGTCCTGCCCACGAAAGGAGGATTAAAGTGATATACCAGTTGACAGCGAATCCGACGGCTGGATGAATAATTCGGCTAACCCAAACGTAATCGCCACCTGAACGGGGCATCGCTACGCTAAACATAACGTACATGATGGCGTTCGGAATCATGAAGGCGATAGCAATGAGTGACGAAAGTGGCATCCAAGCGCCAGGACCATGAAGACCTACGGACCACATCTGATAGACCCAGGGCCAAAAGATTCCTGGAATCAGAATGCACATCACTAGAGCGTCCCAAGCACTGACATTTCGAACAAGACCGGAAGCTTTTCGTACAAATATTTCTTCTCCCATTTTTCATTCAACTCACGAATGATTCGTAATGGGTGTTTAGCTTAACAGTGCCAAACGCCCCCCTCTCGTGTGGATATTGTATAAAACCGTTACTTATAGAAGGTCATTGTTGAGAAATCTGCAAAATCGCTAATATTTCAATGATATACGCGATGAATAAACGCCTCGTATGATGAAAAGAGTCAACTGCATAAAATTAGTCAGCTGCAAGTAATTATCTTCGCTTCAGGAAATCATTTTTATGATTTTCTTCGTGTAGTTCACCACTTGGCTAGCGTTAGATACTCTTCTTAAAAGAATCGTTAGGACAGTCAAATGAAATGCCATTTGAAGAAAAACCGCATTATATGCAACTACCAAAACAAGTTCTCATCGGTTCAAATGCAATTGCACGACTAGGTGAAGTTGGACAGAATGTCACGGATTCACGAAAAGTAGTTCTAATTTCAGATAAGGACGTCTTTCAGATAGTTGGTAACCGATTATTAGATTCGCTGAATGAATACAAGTTTGATGTTGAGACGGTTTCAATAACAGGGGCAACAACAGAGGCTGTAGATCAAGCCCAACAAAAGATTCGAAAACACAAAGCACGACTTGTGATTGGCTGTGGCGGTGGTTCTGTTATTGATACAGCCAAACTCAGTTCTGCTCGTGAGAATCATCCTTTCATCAGTGTACCAACTATTGCCTCTCATGATGGGCTTTCAAGCCCCCGTGCGTCTATCAAACAAGGAGGAACCTCAGTTTCAATTCAAGGGCATTCACCTATTGCCATAATCGCAGACACCAAGATAGTCGCTCAAGCGCCGTTTCGGTTCATGGCTGCAGGGTGTGGTGACCTAATCGCCAATATTACAGCCGTCAGAGATTGGAGGTTGGCAAACAACCTTGGTTATGAATATTATGGAGACTATGCCGCCTCCCTTTCAATAATGTCAGCAACAATCATTATGGAAAATTCGAAGATGATCAGGCCCAATGATATTCCAAGTGCCCGTCTGGTTCTTGAAGCACTAATCGCCAGCGGAATTGCAATGGGTATTGCAGGTTCGAGTAGGCCTTCAAGCGGGGCTGAACACAAATTCAGTCATGCACTAGATCGAATTTCACCAAAACCCGCGCTTCATGGTGAACAATCGGGTTTAGGGACGATAATGATGGCGTATCTTCATGATATCGATTGGGAAGAAATCCGTGGCGCCTTGGCGAATATTGGTGCTCCCACGACTGCCCAACAACTCGATATTGACCCCAAACACATCATCAAAGCACTTGTGACAGCCCACGAAGTTAATCCGCAACGGTACACGATTCTTGGAAACCGCGGACTAACAGAAGAAGGAGCCAAAAGAATCGCTCAGTATACAGGTGTTATCTAATC
>JAEOTD010000048.1 GCA_016839995.1 Candidatus Hermodarchaeota archaeon | reverse complement strand
TTTGAAGCTTTGCGGAAGAAGTCTTTCGTACAAGTTACAACGAGAGCTCCAAAGGAACCTGAACTAAGTTTTCGAATTCCACGGTAGACGACGTTCTCACCTTTGACGGTTGTGACTTGCTCAGTTCGCGCACCGATGTTATATGTGAAAATGCGATCTGCTGCGAACAAGCCGATTCCTACACAAGCTAGTCCAAACATAGTAAACAGGATTGTACTCACAAACAGATCCAATTGTAGAATTTGTCTGAAGAGAAGAACCTGTTCGATTGACAGACTGAGTTGACTAAACTGGATGATTAACCAACTAATCATATCAGCGGGCCAGGTGAAGGGAAGTAGTAGAAAGATATTCAAGCCTAAGATAGCTGTCATTTGTTGGCTGAAGAACATAATTCCATAGAGAGGGATGATGGTAACAATAGCCAGTAGAATAGCAAGACCGTTGGCTAAGTCTTTACCTCGTGCTGATTCACCGAGTTTTGCTTGGATTGCCGCAGTAATCAAGTTAGAAAGCCAGATTGTGGTTAGAATCATTGTGAATAATATGGAGTAGATGAGGATCTGACCGATCAGTACAACTTCAAAAACTAGAAACAAGATGGCTAGAAATGGTGGTGCTATGAAGAGGACCAGTAAGCCATAGAGAGGGATTTTTCCAAGGAAGGTTCCTGTGAGAATGTCTCGGGTTCTGACATCGTTTGAGAGGAAGATTTCCCATTGACCAATTTTGAGTTCCTGCAGCGCCCGAGAAAGTGGGAGAATTGACAGAATCATCCAGATGAAAAACATCGCAGAGCGGATTAACCCAGGTAATAGGGTTACTAAGATAATTCGAAGGTATTCAATGGGAAGTAGCATACTAAAGAGGGTTCCGATGAGGTAGGGAGCAATCAGGATCGCCCAGAATATCCCAATGATATACAGGATGCCCATGGTGCGGGTACGGTGTCCACGCATTGACACTGTGCTTATGAGGTATTCAGCGCGAGCAATACTGTACCATTTCCGTGTCATTGCCTCACCTCCAGTTGAGGAGTGCACTTCGGTCAACTTGACTACCGACGATTCGAAGATAAGCGTCTTCGAGATTTTTTGCCTTCGCAGCATGAATGATTTCATCCACTGATCCTTCAATGACCAGTTCGCCCTCGATGATTATTCCGATTTGATTACAGACATCTTCAGCAAAGGAGGTTTGATGTGTACAGATGAAGAATGTGGTCGCTGTTTCCTCAGCAAGAATCTGGATTAATTCTTTCACGACTGCACTCACACTTGGATCCAAGCGTGAAGTGGGTTCATCTAAAAAAACTAGCTTGGGATCATGAAGGAGTGTTGAGGCAATGAGGACCTTTTGTTTCATACCGGATGAATACGATTCAAGTAAATCGTCTTGCCTCGTTTCTAATCCTAGCAAACCGAGGAGGCTGTCAATCCGGTGGTCCAATTCAGAGCCATTTTGACCGTTCAAAGCCCCGATAAACTCGAGGAATTCGACTGCAGACAGTTTTGAATAGGTACCAGGGGTTTCTGGTAATAATCCAGTAACTGCTTTGATTTCGTTGCGTTTAGAATCTAGTGGTCGGCCACACACCGTTGCCGTACCACTGGATTGTTTCAAGAGACCCGAGAGAATACGCACCGTAGTGGTTTTCCCTGCACCGTTCGGTCCTAGGAATCCAAAACGGCTTCCTTGACGGACTTCCAGATCTAAGTTTCGAACGGCATGGACGGGTCCGAATCGCTTGTTAAGCTGTTGAGTTTGAATTGATACACCGTTGTTCATGTGTTTCACTTCAAGGAATGCTTGTTAGAACCCCCTTATTAACTTTGCCGTGCAAAGTACTATAATATCACAAAGTATTTAAGTACCACAAAGCACTATATTCTTTAGGCGAAACACAATGTCTGATCACATCGATCTGAAATCCTTGGAAAGAAAAGCGTATACGTCTTATCATCAAGATGGGCTCATTGATATCTTCCTTGGCCTCGCCATCATCTTTTTTGGAGTGATGCTGCTCACCATGTTCTTGGGAGGCATGTTCTATATTTGGGGGAGCACATTCATCATTTTCTTTTTCAGCTATGTTGGGGCAAAACGATCAATAACCGTTCCACGGATGGGGTATGTGGAATTCAAACAGAGTCGAAGAATGCGGATTATACTCTTGGTTCTTATCCTACTCATTCTGAATTTGGCATTGTTTCTCTTCATGGCTTTTGATTTGTTGACGCCTGAACTCAATGCCTTTCTGAATCAGCATGGGCTGCTTGTTATTGGAGCAACAGCAGGAGGCTTGTTTGCATTCTTTGGGTGGGTGGTTCAAATATATCGCCTATCCATCTACGGGGCAGTGGCGTTTCTAGTCTTCTTCGTATCTTATGCGGGGGTATTACATTTGGCAATTCCTGTTATCGTATTTGGGCTAGTCATTGCAACGACAGGTTTTGTCTTGCTTTCCCGATTTCTTCGTCAATACCCAAGAACACAGTCACACGGTGAACCCTATGATGATTGGGAAACTGATTGATTTGATTACAGAAGGTGTTGTCTTTGAATGAAGTTGTTGATTTGAAACAAATTGAACGTCGGATTTATCTCTCGTATCATCAAGACGGATTAATCGATATTTTTGTTGGGGCGGCGTTATTTAGCCTCAGCTTGATAATTTGGCTTTTGCCAGAGTATTGGTATTTCCTAATTGGAAGTCTTGCAGCATTTACGATATCATTTGCGGGTCTAAAGAAGGCAATAACCATTCCTCGGATAGGATATGTGGAGTTTTCTCCAACTCGTCAGAGAAAAACGATATTCATCTTCTTAGGATTCACGGTAATCTTAGTTGTCTTCAATATTCTTGGCATCATTGCTATGTTCTACCCCCCGTTGGGAATTTTCCTTTTTGAGTCAGTGTTTACAATTCTGATTATAGGAGTCATTGGTGGACTAATCTTTGTAGCAATAGGGTATTCATCATACATTCGGCGGTTCTATTCTTACGGGATTATCCTGTTTAGCTCTGCACTCTTCACCACTCTATTTCCAGTATTCGTTGTCCTACCTGGATTAGTTTTAGGATTTATCATGACATTCTATGGTTCCTTGTTGTTGTATCGGTTCGTGAAGAGGTATCCAAAAGAAATGCACGGAGAGAGGGAGGTTGACTGAGGAATCGGATGACACTAAGTTTCCGATTATTGATGACATTGATCGGGTGATTCATGAACCAGCCCGACTCATCATCATGTCCCACCTATATGTCTTGGATCGTGCTGATTTTCTTTTTCTTAAGCGGCAAACCAAGCTGACGTGGGGAAATCTCTCTTCACATATTACCAAATTAGAGAATGCAGGATTTGTTGAGGTCATCAAGAAATTTGTAGATCGGAAACCGATTACCCTTATTCAACTGGCGCCACAGGGTCGTACAGCGTTTGAAGACTATCAGCGCCAAATGCGACATATGTTCAAGCGAATTGAAGACAAGTAGCTCTACAAGGAGAATCGTTATTTTTTAAGCGAATCGGGAAAGTGAGCTCTGTGATAGCCCCAGGGTATCCAAGACCAGAGGCGTTCATGGAGAAAGTATTCGATGAATTTGATGATGAGGTCGAGGATACTGATGAGGCTGGCAAAAACGATATTACTAGTGATTAGAAAAGCAAGGATTAGGTGCTTATTGATGCTAGTATCCTCTAGGTGATGGCTTTCACGATTGATCGGATGCGTGTTTCTTCGGGTTTAGGCATTTAGGTTGCTCCCTGTTCGTTTCGTAACTTGCAGTATCCCCTTGGGTTCTAATAAAGGGATCCTAGGGGTTGCTTATGGATTTGGGGGGGGGTTCGAAAAGAGGGGATGGCCCGGGTCCCTGCACCCGTTTTTTGGCTCCCGGACTCCGCAGCGACACAGGGCAATTTGCGACGCAGGCACGTCAACCGTATGCTTATGGCGTATGTTATAAACTCCACAATTCAGGATGAATTGTTATGTTAGAAGTTGAGAACTAACTTGTTTTGTAACCGTGTTAATCGTAATCCTTTGACCTGCTGTGATTCAATTTGTGCGTTAGAATTCAGTTGCATCGTGACGCTTACAAACTTGTTTTGGGTATCTTCTTTACCAGCTTCTATGGTTACCTCGAATTCATGAAAGGAGGGATTCACGACACGTAGTATGATTTTGTTATCGCTGATGCTATGATTCCCTGGGAGCCATTGAGCTTGTTGACGTATTGTATCAAGGTGTCTGGAGGGCATTTTAATTCGTGCAGCTGTGAATTCTTGGACAGCGAACTCCTTATCGGAGGGGGGTTTCTTCTGGTATTGATATGCGCGATGGCGTCGTAGATTGTCGTAGAGCATCGCCCAAAGCATGAACCCTTGTCGTTGGATTTCTTCAACGGGTATTTGCCCAAAATAAGTGTACCAGGGTTGGTTGTCAGCGGATTGTATTTGATGGCTGAACCATTGCAGCTGGGGATATCGGGAAGGGAGAAGGCGAACAGGCTCTTGATTTGGAGATAATGCGCTGACAGCCAGACCGCCAACCCTAGGGGTTTGAATAGGGTGTTTCAACATTTCGAGGTAACTGCCATCCTGTGCAAAGAGATAGATACCTTCATAGCTGGCATCAGGTCGACCAATTTTGTGGTGTTCGCAGCGTTTAATGATTTCACATAGGTTCATTATCCTGTTGAAGAGCGGAACTTCAAATGAATAGAGGAAGTGATCCAGGATTATTAAATCCTGTATTGCCATGTTTATCGCCAACACTCTGATTTTGAGTAATTCTACCTTTAGGTTCTATAAATAACTCTGACTAGAGAGTGGGTTCTAGTAATTGACTGAAGGTCCATTACGATTTCTTAGTTCCGCTTGTCCAGGGTGTTTCAACCGGACACATCATAGCATATGAAGGAAGATCAATGGGAAACATGAAAGGCTGACTGATGTAAACATTCATTCGAGTTTCATCACAGGTAACAGTATATCCGTTTTGTATAAGCTCCGTTTCTGTGAGTCGAAGCCAGACACCAAAGGCTTCTGATAAACTTCCTCGCTGTGTGTTATCTGGGTCAAGTGAGCTAAAAGAACTAATACCATTAAGTTCGGCTGTTTGCATTAGCACATGTTTGGCAGCCCAATAATCCAAGGCGATGGGATCGGTGCTAGCCATTAAGACATTCACTCGTGTGGCTTGTTCATAGGATGTCGGGGGGCCACACTGGAAAAATGATGTAGCTGGATTCGCATTAACCCAGGTCGCATCAAGAATATTGATTACTGGATATCGTGTTTCCGCTAGTAATGTACCCATACCACCGTTTCGAATACACCAGTGACCATTAGCAAGCCCACCATTGAAGATCTCAGATTCAACACCCATGTAATGTTTCGTTGCGCCTGTAACTCCGTAATTGGAATGGGATTTGAGGATTGGGAAATTAATCACTTTGAGTCGGTCTTCGTAGCTGCTACCAGTCCAAACGCCATGTTTGAAACTGATATAGGTACCATCAGTGGTTTGGAATTTTGGATAGCTGATAAAAATCCCGGTGTCAGGATCTGCTATATCATACAGGATGTATCCGTCATCCATGTCACCATCAGAGTATTCTTCAACTTCGTTTCTGTATATTGCCTGCCAGTCAAACATATTGACTGGATATGATGATGAAAAACTGGTAACAATATCACTGACGGATTGGCTGTGATCCTCCGCGTTGCTTTCATCCCAGTCAAGGGAACCATGACCTTGTCCATTATCTGCGATTACAATTTCTCCATCGAATACATCTGGGTGATCGAGGATTGCTTGTATCATTTCGCGTAGCAAATCGGTGTTGGTTCCTCCGCGTTCTGGCCATTGACTATTGATCTTAATGAGAACAACATCGTTGCTAGCAATCAAACCCGAGGGTCCCTGGTTAGCGCCCGGCGTACTCGATAGATAGAAATCCAGTCCTTGAGAACCCATGAGGTTGATAAGGTTGGGAATGTGAGCGAATGTTGGTCCGTTGAGGACAAAGATATCAGAGGCAGGAGAAGAAGTGGCGGTTTGCGGGTTCAAGATGAGGTTGACATCACTGCCGGAAGGGTTGGGTTGTAGACTGTTCCAGACGAAGAATATACCTAAGCCCGCGGTGGGGAGAATAATGGCTAATGCAACAATGGGCTTCCAATACCGTTTAACGGTGGTTTTTGCGGTTGTTGCTAACATCTTTACTGGTCGAAGGGAGAATCCCATGAAAAGGGATGTCAAGGCTGCAGGAATGAGGCTCTGCGTTGCTATCGAGATTGTATCTACTGCAGCACGTTGACAGGGATAGACGATTCGAGTTGGTTTAGTACCCGTCCGAATGAGAAACCAGACAAGGCTAGCGGCTCCAAGGAGAAACGCACCCGATTGAGTGAATTGTTTATCCTTTTTGCGCCCATTCTTCATTGATAAAAGCCACACCACGGCGTGACTGTTGAGAATGTGAAAAAAGAATGCACCTGATTGCATTTCAGTATGTGTGGCAATTTTTTCCTCAATTGACAAGGAAATCACCCACCATTATCACCAGCTTAAACAATGAAGGTTCAACATGGAAGACCCTTCATCAACTAGCTTGGTAACCAGAAAGTCTCTAGTAAGTGCTATAATTCCTTAGTAACCGGCAAGTTCGGAAAAAGGTATTATCTTCCAGAAAAAAAGAGGAGATTGGGGAGACCTGATAGTCTCCCGTGGTGGTTGGTCTAAACGCGTTCTTTAGTGAGATTCTGTACAACCGATGGATCAGCTAAGGTTGTAGTATCACCAAGGTCTTTGGTTTCGCCAGCAGCGATTTTCTTCAAGATACGGCGCATGATTTTGCCACTGCGTGTTTTCGGTAATGCATCTGCGAACTGGATTTTGTCTGGGGTTGCAATGGGTCCAATCTCTTTGCGGACATGCTTTCGGAGTTCTTGGCGAAGGTCATCGGTTTTCTCGTATCCCATTTTGAGGATGACGAAGCAGTAGAGGGCTTGACCTTTAATGTCATGGGGGAAGCCGACGACAGCGGATTCAGCGACTGAAGGATGTGAAACGAGAGCAGATTCGATTTCTGCGGTGCCCATGCGGTGTCCAGATACATTGACCACATCATCAATGCGCCCAACTATCCAGAAGTAACCGTCTTCATCTTTCCGAGCTCCATCACCAGTCATATAGAAGGGTGGGAAGGTCTTGAAGTAGGTGTCAATGAATCGTTGATGGTCACCATAGACTGTGCGCATAAGTCCAGGCCAAGGCTTCTTGATAACGAGGTATCCACCTTCGTTCACTCCGACTTCTTGACCAGCCTCATCGACAATCATTGCTTCGATACCAAAGAATGGAAGAGTAGCAGATCCTGGTTTTAGGTCCACAGCACCAGGCATTGGTGTGATTACAATGCCGCCTGTTTCAGTTTGCCAGTAGGTATCAACGATAGGTACTTTTTCTTTTCCGACAACCTTATAGTACCACAACCACGCTTCGGGATTGATTGGTTCTCCAACTGTTCCCAAGAGTTTGAGGCTGCTGAGGTCGTGTTTAGTAACCCATTCGTCTCCGTGTCGCATAATAGCGCGAATTGCGGTTGGAGCCGTGTAGAATTGGTTAATCTTGTATTTTTCGACGATTGCCCAGAAACGGTCAGGCTCAGGATATGTTGGGACACCTTCAAACATCACTGATGTGGCACCTGCAGCCAGAGGACCATAGATGATGTAACTATGACCAGTGATCCAACCGATGTCAGCGGTACACCAATATATATCGTCAGGGTGATAATCGAAAACGTACTTGAAGGTGGTCATCGTGAAGATGAGGTAACCGCCTGTGGTATGGTAGACGCCTTTGGGCTTACCAGTAGATCCGCTAGTGTAGAGGATGAAGAGGCAATCTTCAGCGTCCATGGGTTCAGCATGACTTTCTCCTTGAACCTCAGGATCTTCCATTACTTCATGCCACCAAAGGTCGCGGTTCTTTTTCATCTCAACATCGATGCCTGTTCGTTTGACAACTACACTGTGTTTGACGTTGGGGCAGCTTTTGAGAGCTTCATCTGCATTGATTTTCAATGGAATGGTTTTGCCTCCACGATAGCTTCCATCACTGGTGACGAGTCCAGTGCAATCCGCGTCCAATATTCTGTCCTTTAGGCTATCGGCGCTGAAACCACCAAATACAATACTGTGGATAATACCTAGTCGAGCACAGGCCAACATCGCAATGGCAAGTTCAGGAATCATTGGCAAATAGATTGCCAGACGGTCGCCTTTCTTGTATCCGAGCTTTTTGAGGACATTAGCGAATTTACTGACCTCTATATGGAGCTCTTGGTAGGTGAAGGTTTTGTTTTGATTTGGATCGTCACCTTCCCAGATAATTGCGATTTTATCCTTAAGGTCGGTGTTTAAGTGTCGGTCCAGACAGTTGTAGCTTGCGTTGAGTTTCCCACCCTTAAACCAGGTGTGTCTGGCTTCGGTGGGATCCCAAGTGTGAACTGGACCTGACCATTTTTCGAACCAATCTAGGTTATCAGCTTGTTTTGCCCAAAAGGCTTGAGGATCCTTAATGGATTCCTGGTAAATTTCTCGGAGTTCCTCCAAGTTTTTGATAAAGGCCTGTTTGCGGAATGCCTTTGAGGGGGGAAATTTCCGAGCTTCAGTAGATGTAATCTCAATTTTGCTCAATAATTGTCACCGGCGTCTGTAGTAGCAAGCATATTGCTTTCAGGGATTCAGATTTGTGTCCCCTCAGAATTGTGGACTCTCGTCCTCGGGAGGAGAACGCGTTCCGGTCACTGCAAGCGATATTTAAAACTTTGGGAGTTTTAGGTGTGATTCACGCAGTTTTACGAGTAAAATTGTACCAATCCCGAAACAGATATGTACTGTTTTTCAGCAGATTCTTTAAGTCAATTGACTTGGGGCAAATGAAAGACATTAGCGTGCACGAGTATGTCTTCACACGAGCGAGAAGAATATGAGAACTCTGATGACGAAGAGGACCCACGTTTTAGGCGGTTCTTCGAAAACGCTCCTTTGTATTGCTATATGGTGTCACCCCAAGGCATCCTTTTAGACTTGAATAAAGCAGCACTCAACGTTTTAGAGTATAAGCGAGTTGAGCTGATTGGCAAACATATTCGCAAGATATATGCCCCTGAGTGTGAGGAGAAAGTAAAAGCCCTCTTCCTCTCATGGAAAGATAACGGCAACCTGAATGACGAAGAGCTCGTTATCCAAACCAAATCGGGAGAAAAACGCAATGTTCTGCTTAGTGCAAGTGCCATCAGAGACGATGAAGGTGTAATCAAATATTCGATTTCTATCCAAAAAGACATCTCAGAACTGAAACAAAAGCAGGATGAGCTCAAGGCTAGCCAGGAGGCTTTGAAGGCATCGGAACTAGAAAAATCTATCATCTTGGATAGTATTTCTGAGCATGTAATTTTCCAAAATACTGAACAACAGATTATTTGGGCAAATCGAGCTGCAGCTGATTCAGTTAATCTTTCTGTTACAGACATCATTGGCAAACACTGTTATGAGATTTGGAATCGCCGTGACAGTCCCTGCATCGATTGTCCGATAGTTGAAGCTCAACAAACAAAGGAACCTCATCACAATGAAATGCAAACACCGGATGGACGTGTCTGGCAAGTTAGTGGGTATCCACTTTTAGATGATGATAACCAGCTCCTTGGCTGTGTCGAGGTTACTCACGATATTACTGAAAGGAAGAAGGTTGAAGAGGCATACCACCGGCTTGTTGACCAATCCATCCAAGGCCTATTCATTATCCAAGACGGGGTAGTTGTCTTTGCCAATCCTGCCTTTTGTAGGATGAGTGGGTACTCAGAAGAGGAAATAAAAAATCTTGGACCTTGGCAGATATTTGAGATAATCCATCCTGACTATCGTAACCTCCCCTGGGAGCAGCTCCAAAAGATCATTCAAGGAGAACCTGTTTCATCTAACATGGAGCTAAAAGGTTCACGTAAAGATGGTACAATTAGGTGGTTTGAGCTTTCTCTATCTGTGATTGAATATCAAGGTAAATTAGCCACTCAGGTTTCCATCATGGATATCCATGAACGGAAAATAGCAGAGGACGTTATTCGATTAGAGCGGGATCGCGCCCAACGATATTTGGACATGGCAGGAGTTATGTTCATTGCGGTTGATACTACAGGTAACATCACTCTAGTGAATCGAAAGGCGTTAGAGATTTTTGGTTACACTGAAGATGAAATGATTGGACAGAACTACTTCGACTTGTGCATTCCAGAAAAAATCCGGGACGGAATGAAAACTGCATTTCAAGCCAACATGGCAGGTGAAATTAAACCTCGAGAATTTTTAGAGAACCCGATAATCACGAAAGAAGGTGCAGAACGGTTAGTTTCATGGCATACTACGATGTTCTTCGATTCGGAAGGAAATCCAACAGGTGCTCTAACTGCAGGGGAAGATATCACAGAAAGGAAAGTTGCTGAAACGTTATTGCGAGCAGAAAGAGATCGTGCTCAACAATACTTGGATGTTGCGGGTGCTGCGTTTATAGGCATTAATCGGAAGCAGAAAATCTTCTTAGTAAACCGGAAAGGTTGTGAGATCTTTGGATATACTGAGAAAGAACTAATTGATCAGAATTATTTTGATTTGTGTATTCCTGAACAGTATCGGGATGAAATGATACAACTCTTTGATCGGGCTATGGCAGGATTACATCAATTGAGCGAGTATGTAGAAAATCCCATATTACGAAAAGATGGAACAGAACGGATTGTTCAATGGCATACTGCTGTCTTAGAAGATGAAGATGGAACCCGAACAGGCATTATTAGTTCAGGTGAAGATGTTACTGAACAGAAACTATCTGAGAATGCCCTGAGAACGTCAGAAGAGCGTTTTCGATCCTTGGTAGAAGACACGACAGGTTGGGTTTGGGAAATCAATATAGAGGGGATTTTTTCCTATTCAAATAGTGCAATTGAAGATATTCTTGGATATACGGCAGGACAAATTATTGGGCGAAGATTTTTCGAGTATATGGACCCAGCTAGTGTAGAAGAGGGTATGGCATTTGTCGCAGCAACGATTGCAACCCCCAAACCTTTCCGGAATCTTGTGGATCGGTTTGTTCATCGTGATGGATCCATTGTGGTCCTTGAAGCAAACGGTCGTCCTCTATTTGACGATGAAGGACAGATTATTGGATTTCGGGGAGTGTGTCGTGATATTACCCAAAGGATGCGTTCTGATGAGATACTTAGAGAATCGGAAGCTCGCTACCGTTCTTTAGTTGAAACATCGCCAGATGCAATTACACTAACTGATCCCGATGGTATTGTCATATTAGTAAATGAACGGACTGCTCAATTACTTGGCTATAAGACGCCCGAAGACCTCATTGGAAGAAATGCCTTTGACTTTGTCATCACCGATGAACGGGAAAAGGCAAAAGAGACGTTGGAGAATACGAAGGAGCACGGTCCCTCGGTACCCTTTCCGTTTTCATTAATTCGAAGTGATGGTTCAGTGTTCTCTGCGGAGATTAGTGCATCGCTCCTTATTGGAGGTGAAGGCAAACCAACGGGTTATATCCTTGTAACTCGTGACATCACGGATAGAAAAGCCGGAGAACGTGCTCTCGAAGAAGCGAAAGCCCGAGCTGAATTCTTCACGGACTTAATGGCTCATGATCTCAACAACATTAACCAAGCAATTCTTTCAGCTCTGGAATTACAGTTAATGAATCCTGACCTTCCAGAAGATCTTCGTACTCAGCTTCAACTCTCATTAGATCAAGTGGAGCGAAGTGCGGCCCTTATTGGTCGGGTCAAGAAATTTTCTGGGATGGATGAATCAACTACTCTTATGGAGGTTCGGGATCTCGAACCCGACTTCCAGTCTGCGCTTCAAGCAGTGAAACAGGCCTTCCCTGATAAGTCCATTGTGCTGGATACAAATATTCACCCAGACAAATTCAAGGTCTTAGCAGATGATCTCTTAGTTGATCTATTCTTCAACATTCTTCACAATGCTGCAAAGTTCGATGCTCATGACAAGGTTGAGATTGAAGCAAAAGTACACTTTGATAAAAACAAGCGATTTCTAAGGGTTGAAATCAGTGATCATGGCCCTGGTATCCCAGATGATTTGAAGAACCGGATTTTTGCTCGTTATACTCAGCGTGTCGGAGAAAAGGCTCAAGGCTCAGGAATTGGTCTTACCCTAGTTCAACGGATTATTGATCGCTACGGAGGTCGAATTTGGGTTGAAGACCGTGTCAAAGGAACACACACGAAGGGTTCGAAAATTCTTTTTCTGCTTCCGATTTGGAACTAAAAGTCCCTCGCGAAATCGCAAGAGCGTTTGATGGTGAAGGGAGAAGTCTAATAAACAATTGAGGGTAGGCTTGATTACTGGCTTTTACGTCGGCGAGCTGCAATCCAGCAAATTAGCGTAATAGCAAACAGAAAAACCCCTAAGAGTACTAACGTCTCCCCAAGAAGTTGGAAACCCAAAAGGAAAGCAATTCCCCCTGTTACGAGGACGGTGAAACCGATAACAACAGATAGACTAATGGCTAGACGGGATGAACCGGATAACGCTGTTGAGGATTCATCAGAAGACATGGATCGACCGACTCCGCGTGCGCTGGTGTTGTACCTCATTATCGCTATTACTATAACGCTTTTAGTATATTTTCTCCCCCAGCCCTTCTTCCTGGCTATTCCTACAGCAGTAGTATCTGCTTCCATGCTCGCCCTGATGGGCATCCCCTCGGTATCTCTGGTTGATTGGATTAACCAAGTCGTGTATGTCTCCGTCTTAGGTTTTCAGCAGTACCAGATCGTACGAGAATGTACAGGCATTCAGGTCATTGCTGTATTCATGGGGTTAATTCTTCCACTCCCGCGTGGAACGTGGACACGGAAAACTATCGCCGTGATTGTGGTCACTGTGATTCTCTTTATTGCCAACGTCCTCAGAGTTGTTTTCGAAATTTGGCTGGTGTACTTGGGTATTCTCCCATGGGAACTTGCTCATTACCCCATGAGCTTTGTTCTCGGTGTCGTGGGTGTGTTTGTTCTGTGCATCGTAGCCATAGTTCTCGTCCCTGGATTCATCGAAACCTTTGAAGATATGATATACTATCTTTTCCCACCAAAACCAAAAGATAACATTGAGAAAAATGAATCTAGAGAACAGTCCTCCTTAGGTCGGGATACTTCTCTGGTTAGTCTAAAAGACGTGAAACAATTCGCTAATGAATACAGCTAGCAAGTATTTGGTATGCAGAGCCTATTTGGACCATGTCAGTGGTTCTTTTTCATTGTATGAAAGCCAGCGTGAATCGACTTGAATTCCTCGAAGGTGAGCTAGCCGAATCTTATGAACAAGGCTTCCTTTCGTTTCTTCGTCCTGAATTTCAATGACACCATCAACGGTAAAACGCAGAGTAGCAACGATGGCTTTTGTATGTACACCTTCTTCAACCAGGTAGATTCCTGTGACGCCACTATTTTTCACACGGGCACAGAGTACCTGAATGAACTTGATGACAGAAAGAGGTGCGGAGTAGGTCATCAACGTGGTAAGATTATCCAGACAGAGATGTCCGTTTTCAAGGTCAGCAATTGCTTGGAGTAAAACCAGATTGATGGTATTTAGGTCATAGAGGTTTTTGAAGGAATAGGGTTCGGTTGATTGTTGCGCTGTAACACAGGATACTCCGTCGGCAATCCGGAGCTGAGAGGCAACTTGTTTTCCACCAATTTGACCTAGTAACTGACGTATTTGCTTTGGTGACCACAACGTGGTAGAATATGCAGCAGGCTCTTTAGCCTGTAATCGATCAGCAAGATACCGGAGTACAAAATGGGTTTTCACAACACTAGGTGGTCCAATGAGGAGTAACTGTGAGCCACGGGGGATTTGAAATCCCTCTTTGGGAGTAAATCCGAGTGTAATGAGATCACTCACTCTTTGCCCCTCCTTTCAGTGCTAGACCTTTCTTTCCAATATTGACTTCACACCATTGTGTGTCATGATTGACTCCGATGAGGCTGTATAAACGAAGATACCATCGAAGTGCTCCTTTGGTGTCTTCAGCTGTCTTGGTGTGAACAGATCCTTGAACTAGGGATCGAAGATTGGTGATAAGCTTTGAATCATGGGCTTCGTCTTCTAAAATTAGTACCAAGATTTTTCCTAAATTGATAATGCGTTGGGCAATGCTATGTACAAACGTTCGAATTCGTTGTTCATCAGGAGCAGACAAACTCAGGCCTGACACGGAATCGATTATGATGATGGAACCAGGTTTCAGAAGCTTGGCGTGGTCTGTGATTATCAGGTTGACTTCGTTGAGGTTGCCGGGATTGCTTATTCGGCTGAGAGCATATGGGTCTTTTTGCATCCCAATTCGCCAGCTATAGGCGTCAACATATTGGATTGGGTTCTTTTCGTGATTTTTCGGGAGTGGAATGCCAAAGTTTTGAGCCTGTTCGATTAACGTTGTTGGGGTGTTTTCGGTTGAAAGGTATAAGGCATCACGACCTTGATTAACGGCCTCTAGCGCAAGTTGGAGGCTACAACAAGTTTTCCCTGATCCAGGTGGACCCACTAACGCAATGCTAGTGCCAGGTGGCAGTCCTCCCTGCAGTATTGGATCGAGAAGCACGATAGCCCCCTCGGTCTTTTCCCCAGCAACTTAGGATTCGTTGCGGGGAACCAAGTTCTTATTCTAGCTCTCTTAGAGAGGAAAAAAGGTTTTGGG
>JAEOTD010000047.1 GCA_016839995.1 Candidatus Hermodarchaeota archaeon | reverse complement strand
TGGGAAGGTGCTCCGACGCGTACTCCAAGAAGAGCAATTGGAGAAGATGGGAAAGAAATCTATCGTCGATCGTAAATAAGCACGTAAAAAAAGTAACTTAGGAACTGTGCAATTGTCAATTGATTGCTAAGTATTCGAAGCAGGTGGTAAAATGTCTTCAGAAGAGATGCATAGCGCTACAGTCATCGTTGAGCGATTGAATAATTTCGAATTTCGGGTTCGCTTTGATAACCCTGAGTTTCCAGAGTGGGTTTTGGATGAGCCGTCACCGTTGGGTGAAGACAAGGGACCCAACGCCACCCGAGCTTTGGCTGCCGCCGTTGGTAATTGCTTGTCTGCGAGTCTGATGTTTTGCTTGCAACGCAGCAAATTAGTGGTAGATACTATTCGTGCGGAAGTTACACCTACAACTGCTCGAAATGAAGAGGGACGGTGGCGGATCCAACAAATCGATGTGAAGATCCACATTCAGATGGCAGAGGATGATGCACCGCGATTCCAGCGATGCGTGGATATCTTCGAGAATTACTGTATCGTCACAGCGTCCGTCCGACAAGGAATTCCAGTGAATGTTGAAATTCTCAGAGGAGACTAAAATCTAACCGACTTTTTCCAGAAATTGAGCTAAACATTTATCTTGCATCTTTGTGACATGCAGTAACGGAAGGATTATACTCTTAGTTTCCTCTTCTATTCAAGAAGAGTCTATGGAGATTGAAACCTGATGTCGAAGGATCCACAACCAGCCAAACCTGCCCCAGCTCCTGCTGCAAAGAGTGGAGTTGATGCCGAACTGAAGAAAATCATTTCCTATATCAGCCACTTGAATGAAGCGCAGAAAAAAATGGCGGCACAACTCACTAACATTGAGAAACGAATTGATGCCCTTGACAAAGCGATTGGCAATGTGATGACTGCAACAGGAAAAGCTGTTGCTGATGGCTTAGCACCCATCGAAGCCACGTTAGCTGAAGTCATTGACAAAGCCATCCAATCGGCTATGACCGAACAGATTATCCCACAACTGAAGACGGTAACCTCGGCTCCAGCACCTGCTCCAGCACCAGTACGCACTCCTGCACCAGCTGCTGCTCCTGCACCTACACCAGCTCCTACTCCCGCGCCCACACCAGCCCCCGCGGCTGCCCCACGTCGTCCATCAGATGTTCCAGATACTAAGATTGCCACTGTGATTGAAGCAAACGAAAATATCATCAACGATTTGAAAAATCGACAAAAGGTTCAAAGAGAATACTTGAAACCCCTCATTGAACAAGCCCGGGATACCGCAATGAATAATCTGAGTAGCCGAGCTAAAGCAGCCAGTATCTACAAGGAACTCATCGCCCTCCTCAAATCCAGCCCATCGGATCTTCCCCCAGACACGGTCGCAACAGTAGTTGCGAAATTAGAAGAACTGAATATGCATATCCGATCATCCTAGGCTTGACTCAAATCTATCCCTGCATCTTGTTTTTCTAGCTGATTCTGTGTCAGCGTAGCTACCATTTAATATCATGAGTTCACAATTCGATAGAAGACTCAAAGGTGAACCCGTTTGACCGAAGCTAAACGCAAAACTACGGCAGGAAATGCTGTGGAATCTCGAAGCCTTAGCCAATCAACCAACCGGCTGGTTGAGCTGATTCGGATGCGACGAAGCATTCGCCACATGACTGGAGAAAGGATTCCGGATGAAGATTTAGAGTTAATATTGGATGCAGCCCGCTATGCTCCCTCCCCAGAGAATATGCAGATGTGGCGTTATGTCCTCATTCGCGACGATGAGGAAATGAAACGCATCATTGCTGATATCAGTCAAGAAGCCGCCCGCTACGTATTTGGAAATTACCCTTATGAATCAACGCAAGGACGCTTATGGTATATGCCCGATGCTGGTCGTCCAGGCACATATGAAGAGATGCGTGATGGCTCACTCTTCCGATATCCAGAGAAGGCGGATGCCGTAATAATTTGCTGTGCCTCGGAATCATGGCACGACAGTGCCGTCATGTACTCCAATGAACTCTGTGGAAGCGTGGTGGTTGCGATGGGTGTGATGAACATGTGGTTACTAGCCCACTCAATGGGCTATGCCTGCGCCTATCAGGCAGTACCTTTTGCGGACTCCCGTCATATTGAGTTTATCTGCGACAAGTTGGGAATCCCCCGAACCTGGACCCCCCTTGCAGCATTTTGCATCGGGATTCCAGAAAAACCCCGCATGCTCGGACCTTCACGGTGGCCGCTCGAAGGAAGCTTCTACGCAGAACGCTGGGGAGTTCCTTACAAGCGATTAGCATTCCGAAATCAGAAGCAACACGAATCCAAAAAGAAAACCAAAAAACGAGGGAAATCAACACAATGAAGCTTACATTACCCAAAGAGATCCAGAAAGGATTAGAAGAAAAGGCAAAGGACGCTAACATCAGTTCAGAAGCCGCTGCTACCTTAATCTTAACTGAATTTGTGCGAGTATTCGGTAGTGGCATCTATGTTGGCACATGGCGTCGGGGAGATAAGGAAGATCAAAAGGGGATGCGATATGTAGTCGATTGGCCGTTTCAACCAGGACTGGTAAAGATTCCAGGGAATCAATCAATCGACGAAGGAAAAGAACGTTAGAGGTTAACAACATGCCACGATACAAGAAAGCACCAGATGGTCAATGGCCAGGTTATCCAAATTTGCGACTCGGGGATATTGAATCGCGAACTTTTCACCAAAGCAAGTATGTTGCGGAATCCATGGTCAATAATCGAAAGGGTCGCATAGTCGTGTTAATGAATCAAGAGCTGTATCTGGATTTCCTTCAGAAGGTTCAGGAACGGAAAGGAGATATCCGGGCACGTCACGTCAACGACACGATAATCGAAGCCGTGCAAGCCTGGATGAAAAAGAAGTGAAACCGAAAGTGGTGCCGATGACCAGCCAGTTAAAACAGATATTTGAGAGCGCTATTAAAAAAGTCAACGAAACAACAGAACACCAAGAGTTTGTCAGAGAGTGGATTGGACCCTACCAAGGAAAGGTACTCCAACTTGAAACCGAGGAAGAAACATTTCATATTGTGTTACAACGTGAAGGAACCATGGAGATACGCCCCGGGAGTTATCCATCTCCTGAAGTGATTTACAAGGCTTCAAGCAACACCCTGCTGAGCCTCTTTACGGGTCAGGCTTCATTTCGGGATCTGATGAAAAAATGGGAACTGGTCATCATTGGTGCCGGGCATGAATCCGTTCCATTGGGACAATTAATGCTACGAATCCTTCAACAACCAGGGTGAGTGTGTGTCAAAGAAAAAACAAAGCCCTGCTAAACTCACAGCTGAAGATTGGTTTAATCTTGGCATTTCCCTAGCAGAAGAGGGGCAGCTGGAGGAAGCTTTGGAAGCCTTTACTACGACCACGGAACTTCGCCCACAGGATGCTGCTGTGTGGTTCAATAGGGGCCTTGTACTTGATGAGCTAGGACGAATCAACGAAGCCCTAGACTGTTATCAACGGGCTACAGAACTCGATTCCAATTATATTGAAGCATGGAACAATTTGGGCACCACTTACCAACAACTGGATCGCCAAGAAGACGCATTGCAAAGCTTCATACGAGCGACGAGAACCCGCAGTACAAACCGCCTTGACTATGCCAATGCCTGGTACAACCGAGGTGTTGTTCTTGCAGATATGAAGCGGTTTAAAGAAGCACTAGAATGCTTCATTGAAACAGTGAACATTAATCCCGGAGATGCCCGGGCATGGTTTTATCGGGGAGTCCTCCATGACCAACTGAATCAACCAAAAGAGGCGCTCACCTGTTACAAGAAGGCAACCAAGCTAGCGCCGGAGCATACCGATGCATGGCTTGAGATGGGTGAACTGCTGGGAAAGATGGACCGTAATGAAGAGGCGCTCCGAGTTTTCCAACGTGTCATTGCTCTTGAACCCGAGAACGCCCAAGCCTGGTACGACAAAGGGATTGCCCTAAGTAATCTTGAGCAACACGAAGAAGCAGCCGAAGCTTATACTCGAGCAGCCACTTTGAATCCCCACCATGAACATAGCCTCTACAATCTTGCGAATACCCTCGCACGAAATCTGAGCCAATTTCAAGAAGCACTCGATACGGTCGATCGCCTGCTCAGCACGCATCCCAACCATGTTAATGGACTGTATTTACGAGGACGAATTCTCGTTGAGTTAAAACGTCCTGAACAAGCTCAAGCGTGTTTCAATCGGGTCCTTGAATTAGACCCAGAGTACCCCCATTTACAATCCCAAGAGTAACTCCGAAATTTTATATGTGTAAACTTGTGTTACTCATTTTGAGGGATATTCAAACCTGGCGCGGGATTCACAACATGCACCCTACGTTTCATAGACGTTTATTTACATCCTATATCTATAGTCCAGACCAGAATACCTCCTTCACCTCAAAGTGTTTCTCTCAATACTCAACAAGAATCCAAACCGGATAATTACCAACGTGGTGACAGAACGCTTTGAGCCTTAATTGGTGAAAAAACTATGACTGATGAAAGTTTCACTGACAAAGAACAACAACGGATGTACGAATACCGGGGCTCACCACTTCCATTATTCACATTCCTCTTCCTTGGAATCATATTTGTTATCCTCGCAGTATTCTCAATAACACTCCTCTGGCCAATCTTTGGCTGGTTGACGTTCTTATTCCCTGGTCTCTTCGGATTCCTGGCTTTGGTATGTTTCATTTTGGTACCTGCAACCATTGCCATCAACAAACAATGGCAAGAAGCCATCGTCCTCCGCTTTGGAAAATTTGTCCGACTCGTTGGAGCAGGCATGTTCTTCAAGTGGCCTGGAATCGAGCGATTCATCCGACAAGATATCCGGATTCAAACCGTAGATGTTATGAAACAGGAATTAATGACTCGTGACAACATCAGCCTTCATGTTGACGCAGTAGTCTTCATGAAAGTCACTAACACTGCCAAAAGCCTCATCAACATCCAAGATGTCCGGCTAAGCACCACACAATACGCCCAAACCACCATGCGAGACATCATTGGCAACGTCGAACTCGACGATCTCCTCGCCAAACGCGACCAAATCGCTGAACGCATCAAAATCATCGTCGACAAAGAAACCGAACGCTGGGGAATCGATATTCAAAGCGTAAACCTCCAAAACATCGAGCTACCAATGGACATGAAACGTGTAATAGCCCGACAGGCAGAGGCTGAACGTGAACGTCGTGCCGTGATTATCAAGAGTGAAGGCGAACTCGTTGCAGCCCAGAACCTCGAGGCAGCCGTCCAGCAGATGAGCTCCCAAGCCCTCTACCTACGAACCCTATCGAGCCTCGAAGACATTAGTTTCGATCAAAGCAATACCATTGTCTTCGCCATCCCAATGGATATGGTAAGGGGTGAAATAATGGGGTTAGCTGGACTAGTTGGAGCTAATCAGCCAGCACCTGTCAGAGCATTACGCCGAAAGAAAAAGGAATAGCTACCACTCCGAATCCTAGTACTCCTAAGAGTCGGCAACAACAATTGCGTTGTCGACTCACCTATTTTCTTTTTTTCTAAGTTTCAGGCGTTAAAACGCCCCTTTTTTTAAGATAAGATCAATCTCCGTTTTTCGCACCACTTTGTTCGAAAAACACCAAGGATAATCGATGTTAGTACCAAATTCTGAACCTACCGGCTTAGGAGGATATTTGAGGAGTCTAGGTTTCCAGTGATAATAACAGTGACCTTCAATTCGAATAGCGAGTAAAAAGGAGATTCTAAAGTTGAATAGTATTTTCTCCAAGAAATTGGGTCGAGGAGCATTTTTCTTTCTTGTAAGTCTCGCCCTGATTAGTTCACTTTTACCCCTTACAACTAATCGAATGGTTGTACAGGCTCAAACGGATTTAGCAGAAATTCATGTTGGTGTGTATAACGGATTGGGTGCTGATGATGATTGCACCACTGCGCTGTATAACCTACTAGCTTGGATGGGTCCCACCGTGACCTATGTTGATCACACTAGTATTCACACTGGGATATTGAATACTCTTGATATGCTTGCGTTTCCTGGTGGGTCTCCAAACCTCTATGCGGAGATGTGTGGTGATCTTGGGGTTCAACTCATCAGGCAATTTGTAGAAAATGGTGGTTCCTATTTTGGGATTTGTGGAGGTGGCATGTTTGCTACGTGGACCTTAGATTTGTTTCAAGGTGTGTGGACTCCACTTCCTGGAATGACTGGAACGTACGAACTAATTGCTTTAGAAGTGAATCAGGCCTCCACTGGTCCCGACTTGTCTGATGAACCAGCAACTTATCAAGTACTCTATTGGGGCTCTCACTATTTCACCCCCACCAACCCAGAGAATATCATCCCCGTTATGTCCTATGCCGCTAATGATGGCATTGCTTTATGTGTTTCACGATATGGTTCCGGTACCACGTTCATTTGTGGACCCCACCCTGAATTCGAAGAGGGTAGCGATCGTGACGGAGTTACCCGATTTGATTATCTTGCTGATCCAGACTCGGAATGGAATCTCTTAGAAAAAGTGGCTCAATGGCTCATCGATGAATCACCAGACAATCCCAACCTTAATCCATTAGGTGGGTTTGGAGGAATCCTCCTGGTTGTCGGCGTCACCATAGTGATTGTTGTTGCAGGGACGGCATTCTTCTTAGTGCGGAGGCGGAATAGAGCGGGATGAGAAGTCAAGCAAGTCTATTTCTTGGATTTCTTCTTACCCCAAAAATCAGGAACCTCGCCTTCACGGGGACCCCACGGATCAGGGTAGTCGTTCCCAGAGAATTGGAGGCGGAAACCTGTATCTAATTCCGTTACCTGTGCCTCTTTTAGAACTGCTTGGCCAGCAACCATGCGTTGAATCTGATTGGTGCCCTCATAGATTTGGGTGAGCTTGGCTCCCCGCATCATTTGTTCAGCGGGATACTCCTTGGCATACCCATATCCACCCATAATTTGGATACAATCTAAGGTATTTTGCATAGCCGCATCGGTGGCAAAGAATTTCGCACAACTAGACTCCTTAGTATTTCGTTTGCCCTTGTCCACGAGCCAGGCAGAGTACCGGGTTGACCATCGAGCATGCATGGCACGGGATTCCATATCAGCAATCATGAAGCTAATACCTTGATA
>JAEOTD010000046.1 GCA_016839995.1 Candidatus Hermodarchaeota archaeon | reverse complement strand
TTTCAAAGGGAATAGAACATCCCAAACTCGATAAGTTAGTCAACATTGTAAAACACCAGCTCGCAGGGTCATCGGATTCACGTATTATGGTTTTTACCAGATTTCGTGATACCGCCAAGCTGTTAGAGCAAACCCTATCTTCCTCGACAAATTCCCGTCCAATACGATTTGTAGGACAAGCCACCCGGGCTGGTGATCGAGGATTAACTCAGAAAGAACAAGGGGAAATTCTGCAATTATTCCGTGAAGGAACCTACAACGTACTTGTAGCAACCAGTGTTGGCGAAGAAGGTCTAGATATCCAAGAATGTGATTTAGTAGTTTTTTATGAGGCAGTACCCAGTGCGGTTCGGCTCATTCAGAGGCGTGGACGAACCGCCAGAACCCAACCGGGTCGTGTCCTTGTCCTAGTAGCATTAGGCACTCGTGATCAAGGCTATTATTGGGCTTCTATTCACCGAGAGGCAAAAATGAAAGATTTACTCAAAGAGATGAATAAAATGTCCCGTGAGATTAAACGCGAACGAAAACAATCCACCTTGAAGGAGTTCATTGAATCAGAGAATCAACAAGCAGCATCTGCTAAAACCAATGAAATTAGAATCATTGTGGATAATCGAGAACTTCGGTCCGCAATAACCAAAGCATTGAAAGAACTCGAAGTCAGTATCGCAGTTGAAACTCTCGAAGTCGCAGACTATATCCTCTCAGATCGTGTAGCTGTTGAGGCGAAGACGGCAGATGATTTTGCCCAATCAATTATCGATAAACGCTTATTCCAGCAACTTAGCGCGCTAAAAGACAGTTTTACTATTCCCCTTCTTCTTATTACAGGTCCTAGTCTCTATGGGTCAAGTGGCATCAATCCTGCAGCTATTCGCGGCGCAATATCTGCAGCGATAACTAGCTTCAATGTACCAGTGATTAATGTCAAAACCTCGGAGGAAGCTGCCGCACTAATGTTTGCTATTGCTCGACAAGAACAAAGTTCGCAAAAAATGACGTTGAGTATCCGTGGGAAAAAACCCGTTCTTAGCATGTCAGCACTTCAGGAATACATCGTCGCAGGGCTTCCAGGGGTGAACGCTACTTTAGCCAAACGCCTCCTGACTCAATTTCGAAGCATCACAGAACTAGCTAATACAAGTGTAGAACAACTAGCAGAGGTTCATGGAATTGGGAAAACTAAGGCTCAAAAGATTCGAGAAGCACTGGATGCCCAATACGAAGCAGATGATTAACTGAATTTATGTTTGAACCTCTTGAATTCTTTTCAAGATTTCAACTAAATCTCTGGCTGTTTTTGCAAAAGCCCGAATTTCTTCTGTGTGCGGTTTTTCGGGAAATGAGTGAATAAGTAATTCAATGCTTACTAGAACCTTTGAGGCTAATTGATTAAGGGTCTCAGAACTTGAAATTTGCAGTTCCCCAGAAGAAGCCACAGCTGTTTGTTCTACTACTTCCTTGTCACATTTTGCGCAATACATGGAACCATCCTTTAATCGGAGAAGTGGAGTGTTACATTTGGGGCAAGCAGTGTTTAGTAAGGCAGCACCCTTCCGGAGTAACTGTCCCATCCGTTTTGTTACTTCATTATCTGACATACTATCTCTACTATCAGTGAAAAAAGCTTTTAAGTAATCTTGGTATCTCCAAATCGAACCTACCAGAAAGATTCCCGAGGGGATTTCGTATGGCTGAACCAAATAAAGAGATTTCAGAGGAAACTACCCAGAAGATAGACCAAGCTACAATGATTCTATCACAAATCGGCGAAGATAGCACAGTTCCTCGAAACATACGTAGAGCCGCTAATGAAGCAATTGAACTGCTTCATAGTGAACTGGGTTCAGCAGCTGTTCGTGCTTCTAATGCAATTTCTCGCCTCGGAGATGCAACTCTGGATCCTAATTGTCCTAGTCATGCCAGAACGGGTATTTGGAACGCTGTGTCAATACTAGAAACCGTAAATGATTGATTTATTCCAAGACACTCAACGGTTGTTCATTTTTCTTTGGCAAGAGCAAGGAGTGTTCTGGCAAACTGGTCGTCTCGTGCAGCAATATAGGCATACCTTGCTTCGTTTGTACACTGACCTATAATTTCCAATCCCTTTTCTGATATTACCGCGGCACCTGCTTCTGTAAGAATCAACATTGCAGCTGCTAAATCAGTTCCTCGGAATACGCCACGGAGATCAATGAATCCATCAAGCGAACCATCTGCAACATAACACAATTCTAAAGCATTTGCACCGAAATGCCGAGTGAAGCGGATCGTTTCTTTATCAGTCTTCTCTGAAAGCCTTTGGAGTGATTTTATCGGAAAACCTGAATCAACCCCAACCACGCTAGATTCTAATGGAGTCTTCTTTGCAGGGCAAATACTACGCATCTCTCGAAAAGCTCCTCCCCCGCGAGAAGCATGGTAACAAGTACCCGAAAAAAGATCTAACACCACGGCTGCTTCGATACTGTCAAACTCCAAATCTGTTGCGAAGGCAATGGCAATACAAGCAAACGTAATGTCGTGACTGACATTCGTGCTCCCATCAATGGGATCCATAATAACAAAGCCCTTAGGATGAGCTCCAATTTGTTTGGTCCCCGCTTCCTCACTCATAAGAGTAAACGAAGCAAAACGTTCCAAATACGTGACCATTGTGTGTTCTGCCACAACATCAAATCGTTTTGTCAGATCGCCTCCTGCCCCCGTACCAATGGCTTCACGACACGTTCCTTGGTTTAAACACTCTAACACTCGTAATCGCGCCAACGCTGCGGCGTTTCTAAGAATCCTACTCCATAGACGGTGATTTGACATCGATTTAGCAGATGGCACAGATTCACGTATACTCTCATTAAGAGAAAAGCTTTATCACGGACTTTGAAATAGCACATTTACCCTCCTTTTACAAGGGACTTTTTTTGATGTTTTTATATCTCTCTAAAATCAAAATCATGTCGCCGCTGGTTGGACGGAGACTTAAAACGCCTGTTTTGAGGCGGGAGGTTACAGCCCTTCGGGGCAGTGCCTGTCAATGATGCAGGAACCGAACACTCAAGATACTTTCTTGATGGATAAGTTTCGGGCAGCAGTGCCAGAGTTTGGTCAATTAAAAAGGCTGGATTCTGGCTTTATTTTAATTATGATATCGAGCGAAATTGGGCAAAGGTTTATCTTATTCCGACGTTGAAAAGGAGTTTTGCCCTTCAATATAATTTTGCGGGGGTAGCCAAGCTTGGCCAATCTTCGAAGGTTCTTGGAACTCCAAATGAACCTTTGAATGGTTATAGGCGCAGGGCTCAGAACCCTGTCGTGTAGGCGTTCCTGGGTTCAAAAGCTCCTTCCTGTAATTTGGAATGGCGGAAATTCCCAGCCCCCGCACCATTTACTTTTCAAAATAATCTAAGAGATGAAATATTCGAAGAAATAAATGGCGGGCTCGGCGGGACTTGAACCCGCGACCCTCGGGTTTCTTTAGAAGCAAGAATCAACTTGTTGTACGGAGTTAGTACAGTACGGCTGTGTGCGTCTTCTATAAAAGCCCGATGCTCTGACTTTGCCCGCACAGGAAACCCCTGTGTGACTGGCTAAGCTACGAGCCCTGAGACTCATGAGGGAGTCAGGGTTTTCAGTCAACAACACCACGCTATAAAGCTTTTGAGTAGCAAGGATGATAAAACTAGTAGAGCTGGTCTTAGGAAGTTGGACAATAGTTGCTTGTGGTTAGAATTACCAATGAAGGTTATCGACTAATTGATGAATCAAACCAAGAAGCCATTCTTCAGGAACTTACGGAACGCTGGGATCATATATTCGAGGAAGCGCGGTGGGGATCAATAGATCAGGCAATGGAAATGTATGCTCAAATGTTTGAATGGGTTGACCAATACGGAAAGAAAGTGCGTCGGTGTTCTTATCGAGCAGACGTGGTTTTACCACCACGTGATATTGAACCAGACGAGTTGAAATATCTCCTTGGAAGGGATAAACGCTGATATTTTGTGTTAGTTTTCAGCAGCGATAAGTGTCACTGTCTTATCGACTTCAGGGAGCTGACGTATCTTCGAAATGATTGTATGCTTTAATTGGCGTATATCCTTCACAATGATTTTTGCTACAATATCAAAATTCCAAAGCACCTGATAAGCTTCCTTCACTTCCTCGATACTCATTAGAGGATCGAGTAGGTCATCCTTTTGAATACCCTTTTTCGCGACAATCAAGACATACGCTTTTGGCATTGCAATCGCCCCAAATTCAACAATTATGCTATTATCTATGACCAGTCAAAAGCCTTATCGTCCCCCAATCTTCATTAAGAAATGTATAGGATGGATGCCTAATGTCACCTGCGCGAACGTTGTTAGCAGAAGAAATGACTGCAATTGAATGGAACGCTGAGTTTTTTGGTGTCAGCCGACGTATCTTAATGGAAAATGCAGGTCGTGCTGTTGCTCGTGAAGTTCTTCGACGTACAAAACGGTTACCTTATGTTGCCATCTTTGCTGGGTTAGGAGGGAATGGTGGTGATGGGTTCGTTGCTGCAAGGCATCTTGCACCTCGATGCCGAATTGTGAATCTAGTTATTATTGGAGATCCAGAAAATATCCAAAACGAAGCTGCAGCTAAAAATTGGGAAATAATTCAAAAAATGCGGCACTCTATCGACCTCCATATAGTTCGAGACACATCGGAATTACCTAAGCTTAGTGTCCATGTTGTCGTAGATGCGCTCTTGGGCACAGGGGTGAAAGGTAAACCCAGAACGCCTTTCATCAAAACCCTCCGACTCATGAATCAAATGGAAGCTTTCAAAGTCGCCATTGATGTTCCAACAGGCATTCACCCCAACACCGGTAAGCCCACTACTCCAGATGCCTTTCAACCGGATTTGACCGTTACCTTCCATTATGCCAAAGTGGGATTAGCGAAAAACAAAGAGCATACTGGAAAATTGGTAGTGGCTGATGTTGGAATTCCCCCCGAAGCGGAACTCTATGTAGGACCTGGCGATGTTATCAGGGCAACTCAACCGCGTCCAATTTTCACAAAAAAGGGTGACTTTGGACGTTTGTTAGTTATCGGTGGGAGCACACAATACATCGGTGCACCCATTCTTGCATCAATGGGAGCTCTTCGAAGCGGTGTTGATTTAGTTTACCTTGCAGCGCCATCACAAGTGATTATGGCGGCAACCAGCCATTCTCCTGATTTCATTCCCGTAACTTTGAATGAGAAAAAGTTAGTCAATGCTGATCTCCCACTAATCGAGGAGGTTCTTTCTAAGGTTCAAGCTGTGCTAGTAGGACCTGGAATTGGTGATCATCATGAAACGTTGGACGCTGCAGGGAAAATACTGTCCTTAGCCAATCGCCAAAAGAAACCGGTTGTGATTGATGCTGATGCACTCAAGGTTGTATCACGGGTTATGAAAGTTGGTGTTAACACGATAATAACACCACATGCTGGTGAATTCTACCGGATTAGAGGAATTAAAGTCGCCAAACCTCTGCTTCAACGTGCTCAGCAGGTTCGTGACCTAGCGAAGGCACTAAAGTGTGTGGTCTTACTGAAAGGTCCGGTAGATATCGCATCAACACCAGCTGAAACTAGGTTAAACTGGACCGGTCATCCGATTATGAGCGTTGGCGGTACAGGGGATGTTTTAGCGGGGCTTGTTGCTGGTTTCCGTGCTCAAGGAGTGAATTCGTTCCTAAGTGCTTGTGCGGGTGCCTTTGTAAATGGTGCTGCAGGATTACTTGCGTACCAAGAAAAAGGCCAAGGGGTCATTGCATTTGACCTAGACAATTACATTCCAAAAATATTGTCAAAACCAATGGCTAGCCCAATCGCCTATAACTTTCGCATTCCAATAAGCGAATAATTACAAATGAGTATCACTCATCTTCGTTTGTTGAAGGCATGTACTGGAGTTGTTTTTGTACAACTTCACCACTATTCGAGGCTCTTTGATAATCTTGCAATGGTTCGAAGTTTAACTCCAGGAAATGTGGTCCCCATTTGAAAAGGTTTAGAATTCTTCTCGCCTCATCGACAAATCCAAGTATGTACAATGCACTTGCTGCCGCTTCAGCTGAACTAAGTTTTCCAACTCGTCCATAATTAATTGGATTTGCAGCTATCAAGTAAGGGAGACCTCGTGGTTCACCACGGATTCGATGTTGGAACTTTTCTACGGCTTCGTTCCACGAACAATCTAAAATCAACACTCCTGCCTTCTGTGCTTGTTTTAGATCTGCAGGTGAAAAAGCCTGAGAGGCGAAAGGGTCTAAGATTATTGGATGCCCACGAACTTGTCGTGGGCTATGTAATATCCGAACTAGTTTGTGACGAGCGAGTTTTAATGCGCTACACTTCTTGGGGTCGCAGCCTGGAATACGGAATACTAGTATTTGGGGGGTTTCCACTGTTCTCCACCGTTCATGAGAAAAGGTGTGGTTCAGTAATGAGAGTAGCCCATCTTCTGTTCAACCTTTCAAGTTACCTTGAATGATATGACGGCATCTAGCTAAGCACCCTACCCGCCACCTCAGTAGGCTCCTCATCGATGGCCTATTTGGGCTTGCTCCCACGGTGTTGGGCCGTTTCATCGGTTCCAACGCCATCCTCAACAGGTTAACAAGCGTACTGTTACCAGCACGCCGCTCGAACCAAAGTGACCTCTGATCCTCAACTGTCTCATCGTCAATTCAGCGCTGGGCGTGTCGTTTCTGTTCCCAGAGCAAGGCTCTC
>JAEOTD010000045.1 GCA_016839995.1 Candidatus Hermodarchaeota archaeon | reverse complement strand
GTCCAAGGGTTGGAATTTGAGATAACTTTTTATATAGTTTTGAATATATATTCAAAACGTGCCAAGACCTCATAAGCGCAGGTTTGTCCGCGCAGAACCCAATGTTAGCTACTACAAACCCCGAGGCATCCCCATCGGCACTATTGCCGAAGTCGTCCTCAATGTTGACGAATATGAAGCAGTTCGTGTCAAGGATCATTTGGGGCTTCCCCAAAAGGAAGCCGCACAACAACTGAAAATCTCACAACCCACACTGCATCGCATTTTGAAATCAGCTCATGCTAAGATAGCTGATGCATTGGTGAATGGCAAGGCCCTTCGGATTGAAGGAGGTCCTTTTGAACTTCCGACGATGCGCTGGTTTCGATGTTTCACATGCCAGCACCATTGGAGCGAACCCTTTGGAACAGGAAGGCCGGGTAATTGCCCTAAGTGCGATAGCCACTACCTGCGTCGATTGGCACCATCAGAAGTTGATGAACAAGGAGTTGAATGAATACGAAAATTTGTGTAACGGCACAGGGTCCGACTCTTGAGGCCCCTGTGGATGATCGGTTTGGACGATGTGCCAACTTCATCTTTGTTGATTCAGACACTTTAGAGTTTGAAGCCATCCCCAATCCCGGTGCTATGGCGAGTGGTGGAGCAGGCATTCAAGCTGCCCAATTCATCGTCGACCATAAAGCGAAGATAGTGCTAACGGGCCATGTAGGACCGAACGCCTATAACGCACTTAACGCGGGCGGTGTAGAAGTCTACACAGGAACCAGTGGAACTGTGCGTAATGCAATTAATCAGTTTCAAAGCAGTCAGTTAACGAAGACCTCATCACCTACGGCTCCTGCTCATACTGGAACAGGGCGAGGGCGGGGACGTGGTCGCGGAGGCGGACGTGGAAGGTGGTAAGAACCCGAGGTTTCTCAAGGAGCTGATTAGATGGTTGAGCGTGTTGTAGTTCCGGTTTTAGAAGAATCCGGCAAAACTAGTCAATTGTCACCCCACTTCGGACGAGCCCCTTATTTCGCAATCGCAGAAATAACACCGAATGGTGAAATTGAATCATTAAACTTTAAGTCGAATCGTAGCGAGCATTTTGGTGGACAAGGACGGCCGCCAGATTTGTTGCTCCAGTTAAAACCACATGTCATCATTACTTTTGGAATGGGTCCGCGAGCGATGCGTCGTTTTCAGGAGGCAGGAATTGCTGTCATGCAGGCACAGTCTGAGACCTTAGGTGATGTTTTAAACGCCTTTACCCGAAATGAGCTAGCAGAACTTACTGAAGGATGCCGAGACGCTCGACATCCTTAACAAAAAACAGCCCAGTTGCTCATAACTAGGTGTACCAGAGTGAAAATTGCAATTGCAAGTGGTAAAGGCGGAACCGGAAAGACCTCTGTTGCCGTAAATCTGGCTCTTTCCCTTCGTGATTCCGTCCAAATCCTTGATTGTGATGCCGACGAACCAAACGTTCACACTCTACTGCCACTAACCCAGGATCAAATTCAACCTGTTTTTACGATGGTTCCTGAGTTTGATGAAACAAAATGTACGCGTTCTAAGAATTGTAGTGCGTTTTGTCCAACTCACGCGATTTTTGTAAGCGACCAGGGGATTACGTTTTTCCCCGAAATTTGTATTGGTTGCGGTGGCTGTATCTTGAGCTGTCCCAGCCAAGCAATTCAGGAAGGACAACGGCAACTAGGGGTTCTTCACCAAGGAATGACTGCACCTGGAATCGAAGTAGTTTACGGAGAACTTGATGTGGGTGAACCCTTTGTGGTTCCTGTCATCAAAGCGGTAAAAGACCAAGCAAAGAATTCAGAGGGAACAGTCGTTCTTGTGGATTGCCCTCCTGGCGTCTCTTGCCCAATGGTAGAATCTGTTCATGGGGTGGATTACTGTCTGTTGGTCACTGAGCCCACCCCCTTTGGTTTACATGATTTGCGACTAGCTGTAGACACAGTACGACAACTCAATATTCCCATTGGAGTTATTGTCAACCGCGCAGGAATAGGAGATCAACAAGTGTTTACATATTGCGCGAGTGAGGACATTCCGATTTTGTTAGAAATTCCACATAGCCGAGAAATTGCAGAACTCTTCTCAGAGGGAATTCCCTTTACCCAACGCATGCCTGACTGGCAATCCAAGTTCAGAGAACTTTTTCAGGTAATACAGGAGGGAATTCGAAAATGAAGGAATTGGTTGTGGTCAGCGGAAAAGGAGGAACCGGAAAAACCACGATCGCAGCAGCTTTGGCAGCATTGGTCTCAGAGCCTGTTGTCGCGGATTGCGATGTGGACGCCCCGAACCTCCATCTCCTGTTAGATCCCAAGGTCCAAGACACTGAGGAATTCATCGCAGCGAATGTAGCTGTAATCGATCCAACACTGTGTAGAGCCTGTGGCGCTTGTGAACTTAACTGTCGATTTGGAGCAATTGGATCTGATTTTGTAGTGGATCCCATTATGTGTGAGGGGTGTGGTGTCTGCGAAGTCAGTTGCCCTTATAATGCCGTTCAAATGCGGGAACGATTATCAGGATACATCTACACCTCGAAAACACGCTTTGGTCCCATGGCTCATGCGCTCCTCTTAGCGGGTGAAAGCAACTCGGGAAAAATGGTAGCACGAGTTCGTGAACTGGCTCGAACTTTAACTGAGACCACAGAAAAAGAGTTAATCATAGTTGATGGTCCACCCGGAATTGCGTGTGCAACCATCGCAGCGATAACTGGGTCTAGTGCTGGTTTAGTCGTCACAGAACCCACCGTTCCAGCCATTCACGATTTGAAACGAGTACTGAGCCTATTCCAACACTTCACAATTCCGGTAATGGTTGTGATAAACAAAGCTGATTTGAACCTACGGAAAAGCAAGGAAATCGAGTCCTTCTGTAAGGAAAAGGACATACCCGTAGTTGGGCAATTACCTTATGATCCAATCATGTACAAGGCAGTGGTTGCAGGTCAAACTATCATCGAGTATGCACCCAACCACCAATTATCGACTAACCTCCAGAACCTATGGGAAAAGGTTGAACAGCAGTTGGATAGCATTTCGCGTTCAACCTAGAACTTCAGTATATGTTCGGAATTTACTCAGGTTTCTGGTCATTCGGAGCCTCAATTTTTGCCCCACATTGAGCACAGAAGTTGGTATTTGGTAACAGAGGAGCATTACAGTTTTGGCAGGTGTTAAACCCTGGAAATGGTGGGAAATCTGATTCCTCACCATCTTGAGTTGTGCCTATTCCTTGACGGTAAAGATACCAACAACTGCCAGGACCATATAGCCAACCAGGTCTTTGCCAAGGGGGAAGGTGTGAAAATGGACCGTGTCCGGGCCATTGTCCTTGGTTTCGACCTCGGCCCCTACCGCGACCACCGCGTCGCCACATTTTGACATCATCTCGATTATTTTTGTGCATATGCACAAATCTATTTTGTGATATTGCACAGAAATATATAAATGCACCGAACAAGCAACAAACGCTGAATTACAATGAGACATCGACGCGGCTGGGGCGGTCGTGGACGTCGACCAAAGCCCATCATGCTGGGAACCACACCGTCCACTACCAGTTTTATCCCTACACAAATCAAGAACCCAAAACCAGTGGAATTGCACTTCTCCGAGTTAGAAGCCCTCCGACTGGTTGACCGGAAAGGACTCAATCAAGAGGAAGCAGGGAAGGAGATGCATATATCACGAGGCACTGTGTGGCGACTCCTCCAGGAAGGGCGTAAGAAAATCGTCATTGCCCTGACCGAAGGAAGACCTTTGAATATAACTGCCCAGGGAACGGTGGCAAAGGAATCGTTGGGACAGGAGTGATTGGGTTACTCCTCTGCTTTTCGATACTGATCTGGGTCAGCCCGGTAGACCTTTTCGACAGTTTTACTAGCACCAGGTGTATCGAGTTCAATATCTCGTTTTTCACCGCGGGGTGCCTTGAGGACTTCTTTGAAAATATCACTTTGAATAATCAGTCGCATGATTTCGCTACTTCCTGTCCAGATGGTGGCTAGTCGTGCATCGCGAAAGAGTCTTTCAATGGGGTATACATCGGTATATCCGATTCCTCCAAGGATTTGCATGGCATCCGAGACCGTTTGGTAACAGGCTTCTGTGGCGAAGAGTTTGGCTTGTGAAACGGCTTTGCGGCTGGGGAGTCCTTCATCAGCTAGTCGTGCAGCGCGATACACTAATCCTCTAGCAGCATCTAAGGCCGTGGCGCAATCCGCAATTTTGAAGCTGACGCCCTCATAGCGGCTGATTGTGTGTCCAAAGGCTTCGCGACGAGCAGCATAACGAATGGCGAGGTCTAGGGCGGTCCGCCCTAATCCAATTGCACCTGCGGCGGAAGTAAGCCTCTCGGGAACCATCATCGCATTGAAAATGTCAGTAGCCCCATCCAGTTGGCCAATGAGGTTATCTTTAGGAACTTCGATATCTTTCAGGACGATTCGGGCAGCTCCCATGCCCCGGCAGCCCATGAGACTATAATGCTCATCGACTTCTACACCCATATTCCGGTCAACAAGAAATGCACTAAGGGACTTATGAGGGGGCGCTTTGGTGTTGGTCTTGGCGTAAATCAAGAAGTAGTCTGCTCCAATGCCTCCTGCTACAAACCGCTTTTCCCCGTTGATTACAAAGTGGTCTCCTTGAGGAACTGCCGAGGTTATGGTGCCAAAGAAATCAGAGCCACCACGAGGTTCGGTTAGGCCTTCGGCACAGATTTTCTCACCGCGTAACGTGGGGGCTAAGTATGCTTTTTTCTGATCTTTTGTCCCGAATTTGTCAATGGATTCTCCGACAATGCTAGGTAGTGAATAGGCACATCCTAAGGCGATGCCCAACACGCCGATTTCTTCAATTGCCAGCATTTCCGATACCCAGTTTAAACCTCGCCCAGCAAATGCTTTGGGAAACCGTAATCCTAGTAGATTGGCTTTAGAAGCTGTTTTGATAAAATCGTACGGATATTCTTGCTCATTTCCATCCATCCGTATTATCAGGTCTGGGTCAACTTTCGTTCGAACGAAGGTTCGCACTTCATCACGAACTCGCCGCTCACTTTCCGTTAATAATACATCAAACATGACTGAATCCATCCTCATAGGGCTCAGGTAGGATACCAAGATATGCGTGTTAATCTAATAAAGCGCTTAAGGTATCCGATTTTGTGGAGGCCTGTATGATGCAGATGGCATCTTCAGGGCATACAAGTTCACAAGCCAAGCAGTCCAGGCAGGCGGTTTCTCTCACAGGATCTGCTTTGATCTGCCCTGATTCATCCTCCCATTGCTCGAAGACATCTTCCGGACAGACGGTGATGCATTTCAAGCACCCAGTACATTCATCAAAATCCACGGCAACACGTGTTCCGTGAATACCCAACTGTGATGTCTCCGATTGCCAGATCGCATGATCTCGATGCTGACCTGATTTTTTCCAGGTCTTTTGAAAATTCCGATCAATTGGCATTTTGAGCATCACTATTTCCTGTTGGAATACATCCGGGAGTATCAAAGGCATATTGTGAATGTTCCCGTATATCTTAAGTACGGTGACTGTTCGAGAGACAAATAACCTAGTAGGCAATCTTACTATTGTAAGGTTAGGGGTGTGTCTGATTTCTTCAATTAAGTCCTTGAAAATTGTTCCACTTTCAAAGCAGAATCTTGAGGAAGCGGCACGGGTCTATGCACAGGGATTATTGATGGAAGAGCCACCAGGATCAACTGAGCCTTTAGACGAGTTGATTACTTCGTTGGAGCTTCATTTACAGGTTGCTCTTGGTGTGAAGGAAAATCGTATTATTTGGCTTGCCACGAGTCATAATCTCGTGAAAGGTCTTCTTGACTTTTATCAACGTCCTGCAGAACTATTTGTTCGTTTCATTTGTGCAATTCCACCGGGTCATGGAACGGGAACTTGGTTACTGCATCAACTCGCCGAATACGGCGTCCAACATCAAGTTGAATCGGTGAAAGCCACTGTGAGTTCGCTAGATTCGCGAGCACAGCAGTTCTATTTCGAGCATCTGGGATTTCAGAAGGTGGGAAGCCGAATTGATGAACCGGGTTTTGAGCTCTTCATCGCTGAGATTTCATCTCAAATGCTCTTCGAAAGAAGTGTGTAATCTAGAATGAAAAATGAGAGAAAAAGGGAACCTTCACGCCGCGCAATGAGGCGTGAAGGCCGAGAGTAATTAATTCTGTAAGTTAATAGCGGCGTCCACGGTCGCGTCGATCGCCACGTCGTCCTCCACCGTAACTTCGGCGTCGGTGGCGAGGTTGTTCGTGTTCTGCAGCGGACATATCGTTTTCGGCATCAACTTCTTCGATGGCTTCTTCGGCTTCACTGATTTCTCCATATCGACCGATGTTTAGGCGTAAGTGTCCTTGAAAGAGGCTGGTATAGCCTTTTTCTAATCGGTAGGTTTTGTCAACTTCTACAGCGTCGATATTATCGTCCCATAGCGAGAGGAATACTGTGCCGGTGGCGTCGCCTGCCGTTGCGTCAACAACTCGGTGGGTTTCGCCGTCTCGGCGTGAGGTGACTTCGCGTTCTTCACCTTTTTCGATGACTTTGAAGGTGATGTTCAGACTTTTCATAAAAGGTCGCAGTTCAGCGACTGTAGCCTCAACAGGCTCTCGATCGTAGCTCATTTTGGGTACCACGTTGCTTCGATAATCAGGTCTTAAAACAAATCCTTCCTCAAGGTCTGCCGCAATGGTGAGGTAGCCACAAGAGAAAACGATTCCGTTTCTGAAACCTGCATCTTTCTCCAACCCATTTTTACTATAAAAAGGCTACGGGCATCCCTTGTTGCTCAATGTGCCAAGCTAGCAACCTCGG
This sequence comes from Candidatus Hermodarchaeota archaeon, assembly GCA_016839995.1. Lineage (GTDB taxonomy): Archaea > Asgardarchaeota > Hermodarchaeia > Hermodarchaeales > Hermodarchaeaceae > Hermodarchaeum. The sequence goes on along the minus strand of JAEOTD010000045.1, from coordinate 10,513 downwards.
AAAGGCTAAATAGCCGGTTCTAATAACAGGAACACGGAATCGAGAAAAATAAGGAACGTGTCATTCCCTCTGCACGTCACACATTCTTGGTGACCCCTATGACTGACTTAGATCCACGTTTAGATAATTGCAAACCAAGTAGAGTTCGCTTGGATAAAGAACGCAATATCGAGATGAAAAGTAGTATAGATGAAATGTTAGAACCTTCTGCAAGACACCGCGTTATGAGTTATCAGCAAGCTATACAGATGATTAAGCAATTCACCTATGTGATTAAAGACTGCAATGTTATGATTGGACCAGAAAATTAGCAGAGCTTTTGATTTCGTGTGTTTCCATGGGAGGTTATGTGAGATGGATACCGAACTCGATATGTCTGTCCTCAACCTTCTCAGTTATGGAATGTATGTGGTCGCTGCGAAATCTGGTGATCAGTTAAATGGGCAAATCGTTAATACCATTTTTCAAATTACGGCCTCACCGCCACGAATTGCCGTAAGTATCAATAAAGAGAACCTCACCCACGAACTCATTACCCAAAGTGGTATATTCTCCGTTTCAATTCTAGAAGAAGCTACTCCATTAGGATTCATTGGTCGATTTGGATTCAGATCAGGACGCGAACTGGATAAGTTGAGCGCAGTTAAACACCTAAGAGGAATTGAAAGGTGCCCCATTGTGGTTGATAATGCGCTAGCCTACCTCGAAGTCAAAGTCATTGACCACGTAGATGTTGGCACACATACGATTTTCATTGGTGAAGTCAAACGAGCCAAGAACCTCCAAGAAGGAACGCCCCTTACGTATGCATATTATCATCAGGTCAAAGGTGGTAAAACGTCAAAACGCGCCGCAACCTATATTCCTCCTATTACTGAACCACCACCTGCAACAGGAGAAGAAGGAAAGTATCGATGTGAAGTATGTGGCTGGATTTATGACCCAGAGAAAGGAGATCCTGAGCATGGAATAGCTCCGGGCACAGCCTTTGAAGATATTCCTGATGAATGGATATGCCCTGTTTGCGGGGCAAGCAAGAGCCAGTTTACACCGATATAGAGTAGGCTTTGAAAGAGTTATTGGACCTCGGCTTTAGGATAGACTTTGAGTGCATTATTTGGGCAGGCTTCGATGCAAGCATTACAGCCATTGCAGAACATTTGCATCGCGGGAGTAATTACATAGTCAGTGGGGGGTATACCCTCTTCTCGGTTTGGCGCATATAGCGCAAATACCGCTTGGGGGCAGACTCGAAGACACCGCGCACATTCATTGGCATTTTGGCAATTATCGTTACTCCATTCGACCTTGTAGTAGTTTTGCAAGTTTACCACCAATCCTTTAGTGCAGGGAGTGATTCCCGTTGAATGAGCTCAATTGCGTTTTCCGGACATGTTTCTTGACAGAGCCCACAGCCGTAGCATTTCCACATATCGATGTTGGCACGTTCTGTGGCATTCGAATAAGTTACAGCTCCGAATTGGCAGCGAGACATACATTCTCGACAGCCAGAGCATTTATCTACATCAACTTTGGCAACCCAATGGCTTCTGATGATATACTTGAAGCCCATATCGACTCGGGGACGTAAGGCAATACAGTAAGGTAGTTCACAATTGCACACAGCCATAGCCATGGGAAGCGGCGTCCCCGCGAGTGTGTGAACACGTCCTTCTTTGTTGAATTGTCGAGTTAACGCGATGGCTTCGTCAACACTAATCCGTTCTACCTTCTCATCCTTTGAAGGAAACATTTCGGCGGTTTCTCCATGTAGCCCCAATGGGATACAGCACCGGTCGTTTGCTCCATTAATCATTTTACGGCAAAGACACTCAACAAGATAGGGTTCTCCTGAGAGCTTAATGACGCCTTCTAGTTCTTCCCGTGTGAGCACTTGAGCTCCATGTCCTTGTGGAAAGGTGAAGGTCACATCTTTTGTTAGAGGATGGATTTGGAAGATCATATCGTCCATCATTTTTCGAATGCTATCAGCCATTGCTGGATTTGCCATGGCGTCTCCTGCTTGTGCCGCTAGTTGGGCATATTGCTGATGGACATAATGCCAATGATCCTTTTCCCAGGGCTCAAAGCCCAGTTCTTTGGCATATTTTACTTCGACATGGCGTTTGACTTCGAACCATTTTTTGCCAGCACCATGAGCTGTGCAGATTTTACACATATTCGTCACCGATAGTCCCGAGTTTGTTAAACTGCTCGTTCAAAGTTTTTCTTTGTTCCGAACATTACAAGAAGTGCCTCTTATCAGAGGCTAACTCATTGTTTGCAGTGTTTTTTGATTCTGTAAATGGTCTTTGGCCAGATCTTCGAAAAGAACTGGAATTTCTTCTACAAACCCAAGTTTATCGCTAGAATCACGATAGAAATCATGAACCTGTTGTTCCATGGTTAAGGCCAGCTGTATTAACTGGTCATCTGGGCATCCAGGAGGGCATTCTGTTTTGGGTCGATAAGGCTCACTTTTGACACCAGTAACTGGTGCTTTCTTTTGATCTATCGATAGTTGTCTTCGAAGTTGCATGAGCTTTTGAATTCGCCCTTGTCCTTGGATAATCAACGCCTCAAAGAGACTTTTCAAATCCTGACTTTGAGTGATGGTTGTTGCTGTTTCATAGAAGGCCGCAGTTGAAGCTTCTAAATCAACTGCGAAGTTTAAAGTGACACCAACTGTGGCAAGTGACATAATTGCACCTTTATTTAGTTGAAGTTTATTCCTTTTTCACAAATTCCACAGCATTCGCTCCACACACTACTGCACAGAGCCCGCAGCCATCGCATTTCTCAGGGTCAACGATTATTCGGTTTCCTTCCATTCGAATAGCTTGGTACCCAGCATCAGCACAAGCTACGATACATTCTTTCCCTAGCTCACATTTCTTGGGATCAATCCAAGCGACAACAGGAGGCAGTTTTGGAAGAGCCGTCCATGTCGTAATTTTAGGCAGGGCTTTACCAACTATCTCCTCAACCGTCTTGTAGCCTTTCTCTTTCATGAATTCTGTTAGATGTTTGGTTATGTCTCGAATTATTCGAAAACCATACCACATGACAGCGGTGCAGACTTGGAGGGTGCTTGCGCCCACCATCAGGTATTCCACGGCATTTCGCCAATTTTCGATTCCTCCCATTCCAGAGATGGGTATGTTAGGAAGCGCTTTTGCGATTTGTGATACAAATCGTAAACCTAGGGGGCGAACGGCGGGGCCACAGAATCCACCGTAGGTACTTTGGGGATTGGCTAGTTCCGCATCATAGGCGAATGGGTATGGTGTTGCGGTCTCGATATCAATACCAATGAGCGATTCGACTGTGTTAATCGCAGATAGGGCATTTGCACCACCACGTTTTGCAGCTTTGGCAATGGGAACGATGTCGGTAACATTAGGTGTCAACTTCACAAAGATAGGTAAATCCGTTCCCTTCTTGGCGGCCTTGGTTACTTGTTCAACAAGATCGGGGTTTTGTCCGATAAACGCCCCCATATGTTTTTCTGGCGATCCATGGGGACACGACACATTCAGTTCCAAGGCATTGACACCTGTTTGAGACATTGTTTCAGCTAGGGTAGTCCACCCTTCGGGCTCTGGGCTGGACATGATACTGGCGACAACAACAAAATCCTCAGGTGCTTTAGCTTTGATTTCTGGAATCCAGGAATCTATCCACACTTTGAGGGGGTGGCGTGAGAGTAGTTCGATATTGTTCATACCAATGAGCTTTCCTTGTTCGCGTAAGACACCCAAACGCGTACGTGGATCTACCGTAGGCTCTTCGGTCACCGTTTTTAAAACGGCTCCACCCCAGCCAAGTTTTGCTGCGCGAATAACACGTTTCGCATCAAGTGTTGGTGGCGCTGAAGAAAGCATAAAGGGATTCGAAAAGGGAATCCCAGCAAATTCGATTGCCAAAGGACCTTTCGACATGAAATTCACAACCAAAGACCAATTGTTTACCCAAGATTAGGATCAGACGTTGGGTTTAGCAACAAAGTTAGTTTTATTGTGTAGATAAGAAGGTCTCTACATCCGTAATAAATTCCAATGTTCTGCGCTCAATTTGCTTCGTTAGGGTATCTAAATCACCAAAATCTGGGTTAGCAATTATGATGTGATCTAAAATGGAATCAACACCTTTGGTCGTTGATGCAATGTGGTATTTGCTCCAGCCGCTGTCTCTGAGTATTTTCAAGTATTTTGTTTGAATAGTCTTGTTAGTTGCTGATAACCACACTTCAAAGCGAAATGTGTCATGAACAAACACTATCGCGATTTTCAATTTTTGGCGTTTTATTGATTTTGGGGAGAAGGAAAAATAGGTCATGTCCATATATCCATAATAAACACTGCCAGACACAGAATGATCAGGATATTTCTTGTGAAAATACAATCTCAATGAGTTGAAATAGTCCATCAGCCCTCGATAAGCCTCTTGAATGGCACCCTTCGTTAGCTGTTTTTTGTATTCATTCATTGATTCACGAAATGACATTTTGTGCGCTTCCATCAAACTCAATCGTTTTATTGTTACCCTAAGTCCTACTTGTAATGGTGACTGGATAGAACATTATTAATTAAATTTAGGTAGTTCTTCTAGATAAAACCTTAAGGCGAACACACATAGTCATAGTTCCCTTTGATGGAGTTGACTACCATGGATGAGAAGCTCATTCCCGAAGATTTACGCAAAGCCTATTCCACTAAACAAATTCTAGAAATGGAAAAGAAACATGTTGTTCCCGCCGTTTCACACTATTATGAAAACCCATTACTTTTTATTCGCGGTGAAGGTGCAACCCTTGAAGATGCCCAAGGGAAACAATACATTGACCTGTTTGCAGGCATTTGTACTACAATTACTGGATATACTCACCCGAAGTTTGTTGCGACATTAAAATGGCAGCTTGATCGATTAGTCTATACAAGTTCATTGTACTCAACAATTCCTTATGCATTATTAGCAAAACGGTTAGCAGAAATTGCGCCTAAAGGACTAACACAGTCATTTATTGTGAATAGTGGCTCAGAGGCTAATGAAAGTGCCCTTTTCATGGCGCGTAAATTCAAAAACAACCCATACGTGGTGGCGTGTACTCACGCGTATCACGGGCGTACAACCCTTGCACGTGAACTCTCAAGTGCTGGATGGCGTACGGTCCCCGAAGCGCATCCGCCAGGTGTACGATTTCAACCATACGGGTACTGCTATCGATGTTCCTTTGGAAAGGAGTATCCTGAATGTGATATACAATGTGCACGATATCTCCGAGAAATTATCCGAACTCAAACTAACAAAGCTCTTGCAGCATTTATTGTTGAACCGATCCAAGGTGTTGGGGGTATTATTCAACCTCCTCCAGAATTCTTTCAGATTACCAATGAAATTGTACAAGAGTTTGATGGACTGTATATCAGTGATGAAGTACAAACGGGATTTGGTCGAACGGGCAACAAATGGTGGGGTATTCAACATACGGGAGTCAATCCGGATATCATCACCTTAGCGAAGGGGTTTGGAAGTGGGATACCAATTGGCGGATTCTTAACACGCCCAGAATTTGCCGCGGAATATACAACCACCGACAGCTTCGCCACTTTTGGAGGCAACCCATTATCCTGTGCAGGAGCCATTGCTGTTCTTGACATTATTCAGGAAAGTAATTACCTCCAACGTGCAGCTGAAAATGGTGCGTACCTAAGAAAACAGTTAGATGACCTCAAACAGGAACACAAAATCGTAGGTGATGTTCGAGGCCAAGGAATGATGCAAGGTATTGAATTGGTTCGAAATCAGGAGACCAAGGAACCGGCATCAACCGAATTACTCCAAGTGATGGAAATTTGTAAAACAGAAGGATTGCTCATTGGTAAAGGAGGAATTGACGGAAACGCCATCCGAATCCAACCTCCACTCGAACTCACCAAAGGTCAAATCGATGAGGCCTACCAAATCCTCGACAAAGCATTCACACAAGTCGAAAAAACGCTCTAGGGGTCACACAAGTCCCCGTAGAGATCAGGGCGTCGATCTCGATAGAATTGCCATGTGGAGCGGACTTCCTTAATCATATCCAAATCGATGTCAACAATTAGAAGTTCGTCTTTGTCCGGTGAGGCTTGTTTAACAATTTCACCTCGTGGATTTGCCACATACGAGGATCCATAGAAGGTTCCCATTTTCCACGGACTCTCACCCACACGGTTAATGGCTGCAATGAAATAACCATTGGCAACAGCGTGAGCAGGTTGTTCGAGTTTCCAAAGGTGATCTGAGAGACCTTGAACGGTGGCAGATGGATTGAACACAATTTCTGCACCATTTAATCCCAAAGCTCGAGCGCCTTCAGGAAAGTGTCGATCATAGCAGATATAGATACCAATTTTTCCGTACATCGTTTCAAAGACGGGATATCCTAGATTTCCGGGTTTGAAATAGTATTTCTCCCAAAAGCCGGGACCAAGATGGGGAATATGAGTTTTCCGATATGTTCCAAGAAGCTTTCCTGTATTATCGAAAATTATTGCCGTGTTGTAATAAGTGCCGGCTAGTTCCTCTTCATACATCGGGGCAATCAGAATGAGATTATTGTTTTTTGCGAGTTTGCTCATTCGATCACTCAAAGGACCAGGTATGGGTTCAGCGAATTTATACCAGAGCGGTTTTTGTTCTGCACAGAAATACGGGCCGAAGAAAAGCTCCTGAAAACAAAGTATATGAACTCCTTCCTTTGAAGCGGTTTCAGCATAAGCTTCGTGTTTTTGAATCATTTTTTCAACGTTCTTTCGAATTTCTTTCTCATCTGATACACTGCCTTCCCAACGTGCTTGCACCAAACCAATCCGGACCTTTCGCATGGTTTTCACCCAACATGAATTGTACAAGGAACTAGGTTTATACTGATTTAGGCATTTCCCAAAGCAATAAATGGTAAAAAGGGGATGAAACCTGAAGAAGGGACAGATGGTGAAACTGGATTTATTGATCAAAAATGGAACAATCATTACAGCCACCGATACGTTGCACGCAGATGTCGGGATAAAAGACGAAAAAGTCGTTAAAATCGCTGAGAATTTAGAGGCTAATTCGGATACACGGATCGTTGATGCTAGGGATATGTACGTGTTTCCTGGCGCTATTGACGTTCACGTTCACTTTCAACTCCCTTTTGGCGGTACAATTTCCGCAGATGACTTCGAGAATGGGACTAAAGCCGCAGCAATGGGAGGGGTCACAACAGTACTCGATTTTGCTATTCAACAGAAAGGTCACCCCATATTGGAAGCGGTAAAGGCCCGTCGAAAAGAAGCGGATGGAAAAGTCTGTATTGATTATGGGCTGCATGCCGCAATTACTGATTGGAATCCACAAACCCAGGCAGAGATTAAACAAGTCATCGATTATGGAATCCCCACCTTCAAAATGTTCATGATTTACAAAGAGCAAGGTTGGATGGCGGATGATGGCATGCTCTTTCAAGCCCTCGAAGAAACCAAGAAATTCGGGGGGATGATTGGAGTCCACGCTGAGAGCGTTGATATTCTTGATATGCTCATTGACCGATATGCTCAAGAAAAAGAAAAGTGGGGAGCTTATGCGCATACTCTCTCCAGACCAGATTATACTGAATCCGAAGCGGTCCAGCGAGCCATCAAATGGGCTGAAGTCACGGGGGGTCGCTTGTACATTGTTCACATGTCAGCAGGGGAGAGTGCCCAGTATGTTCATGATGCTCGAGCACGAGGAGTACACGTATACGCGGAAACGTGTCCACAATACCTGCTTCTCGACGATTCTGTGTTCAAAGGAGATAACGGACACCTGTATGCGACCTGCCCTCAGATAAAGAAGAAAAAAGATGGTACTCGACTTTGGCAGGGGTTAATCAATGGTGAAATCCAGGTCGTCGCCACGGACACCTGCACGTTTGATACTAAACAAAAAGCCATGTGGAAAGGAGATTTCCGAAAAATTCCCTTTGGGTTACCCGGTGTGGAAACGATGTTTCCACTTCTCTACACCGAAGGAGTGGGTAAAGGACGTTTTTCACTAACTCACCTCATCCGATTAGCCAGCACTAATCCGGCGAAAATTTTTGGAATGTATCCTCAGAAAGGAGAGATAGCAGTGGGAAGTGATGCGGACCTTGTTGTGTTTGATCCAGAAAAGAAACTGACTCTTCGTGCTAAAGACCTGCAAACCAATTGTGATTGGAGTCCCTTTGAAGGGTGGAAGCTGAAAGGATATCCGCACACGACGATCTCCCGAGGAAAGATCGTGGTAGCAGACGGTAAATTTGTCGGTGAGTGTGGATATGGTCAGTTCCTTAAACGGCAAGCCGTCAAAGAGCTCGATATCTAAAGCCCTTACATGAGTCAAGGTTCACTCTCAGAGTGTGTTCCAAGAATAGCTTCTTCTTGTCCAGTATTGGCTTCAATTGATCCGTTGCGTAGACACCGAATGTGGGCTATCGCTGATTCCGGGGACATATTCTTTCGTTGTACCAGATAGAGAGCTAGAATCATCCCTGTTCGTCCGAGTCCTCCTTGGCAATGTACTAGTGTTGGGAGCCCCTTTTCTTGGAACCAATCGATTTCTTGCAAGGCCGTTTGTCGTTGTTTGGGTGAACCTGCGGTAAAATCAATGATTTCAACCGTTTTGGTTTCCAGACCTAGTTGTTGGGCTCGGAGCATATCGTCTGGGGTGAGTGGTTGGAGGGAAAGGATTGCACGGATGCCCTGTGTATCGTATAGCCAGCCCAGACATTGACCAGGATACCCTGATCCAGCAAGTTTTCCTTCTATCAACCAGTAGAAGCCACAGGTTTCCGTCATGGGATTCCACACAATGGAGAAAACCACGGGGGAGGGTAAATAGATTTTTAATCCTCAATGGATGCTTAGAGACGTTTCATCTTTGATGTTAAGGACGTAATCGACCATGGTCAAAGTAGCGCTAATGGAACTGGGAAAGGATGTCACGGCGTCCTTTCAGCAGGCACTAATATTACTCGGTGGAATTCCAGACCTCAATACGCCCAAACGGGAAGTACTGTACAAACTAGGAGTGTTTGAACCGAAACAACAAGCCTATACAACCTTGCCTGTGGCACAGGCTATCGTTGATAGTTTTCCAAAAGCCCCGAAAATTTGGTTGATTGAATCCGATAACTACCGTGGGACGGCAACTGAACGCCTGCAGATTTGGAAAGATATGTTTACAGACCGTGTTGTACCTTTCAATCTCTCTGAGGATACTGAAACCAAAACTGTAGAAATTGCAGGAGAAGCCATGGAACTCTCACACCTGCTATTTGAAAACCGTGTACTAATTAGCTCACATACTTTGCGACGGTATTCAAGGGGATCTGTAATTAAGAACCTCTTTGGATTACCCCCAATGAGAAAGAAAGCCGTGTATCACAAGAATTTGGAGAACGTCGTTCTCGATTTATTCGGAGCCGTAGGTGGAATTGATTTAGCGGTAATTGATGGCACCTATGCATTTCCAAGTCCCGCGGCCAAAATGGAAAACCGGGTTCCAATCAATGTGTTCCTAGTAGGAAGAGACGCGGTTGCCGTTGATGCTGTAGCTTTTGCATTGATGGGTAAGAATCCAAAGAAAATGCTGATGGTTCAAAAAGCAAAGGAACGAGGATTTGGGGAAGCGGATCTTGACAAGATTGAGATTGTAGGCTGTGATTTTGAGGAAATTCAGAAGAAAATTGTAACTGCATTGAAGAAGAAGTAATGTATCCTGAAAAGTTACAATGACTGCTTCAGAGTATCAAAAGTCGCAAATATTCTTGGACGCCACTCCTGATAGAGTTCTAAGCGTCGTTGTTCTGCCTGTAGGAACTTTGCTACTGCGGGAGACTTTAGAGTCTGATTAAGTACAAGGGCTTTGTTAAGATAAGGTTGGGAGGCGTTGATGGCCGATTCCCACATTGCGAGGGATTCTTCAGCTTGTTCTATCGCAAGTGACAATGTGTCAATCGGGAATGGGTTAGGAATGAGGTCATTCACATTCTGAGAAGGGTTCAAGCCCATTGTAATTATCACCTGCTCAGCAGGTGTTTCTTCGGGTAACACAGCATTCCAAAGCGCATTTTGTTCAGTAATTAAAACAGAATACACTTGTGAACGAATTTGAATGAACTGACCCAGATGTTCTGTACCGTCGAGAAGTTGTTTGATAATACCGAGGTTAGCTTTGAGAGTTTGAGGGGAATATGCCGTGACTTCAGAAGATTCGTCGACAAACACGGGCATAACTGATATGATTTGACTAATGGTATCCAAATAGGTTCCAAATTGCTGAAGTGTGATTGCGGGGTCACCGCGAGTATCAATTTCTTGAAGCTGTTTAGATAGCGGAATAAGGAAGTCTTTACGTGAGTGCTTTTTCCAATTTTCTGCGATTTGTAGGGTTCCATTAAAGAAAGTGCCCTGAAATTCGTTTGCAAGTGATATGAGAGTGGGTGCGTCTGCAAGAAGCTGGT
>JAEOTD010000004.1 GCA_016839995.1 Candidatus Hermodarchaeota archaeon | reverse complement strand
GCGGTCGTACAACAGCAGCAAGGGTTCCAGGTTTGGGTTGACCCGTGGTCGCACCAATTTTTATCCAGCCCCCAGGCGGTAAATACCTGAATTCTTTTACCAGATCATCCACAGCGTTCATGTGAACAGCGACTCGAACTTTCTTTTCCCCCACACGGAAAACCATCTCATTGGGAGAAACTGATTCAATGATGAATTCAGCACCTCTAACGGTCTTGAGACTTGTTCCGTTTGTGAGCTTGCTTCGGATTGCCTGACGAATGGTATCAGATTGAATCATGCTCCTTTCAGCTCCACTATCCAATTACTATTGTATTGATAGTTTTTGAGACTTACTCATACTAGCTTTCGAGAGGACAGGAGACGTACTCTTGAGTTGATATTAGATTCACATGACGAGTTGTAGTTGTTAGACAACGCTTGCGCCACAAATGCCACAAAATTGGGCATCTGGATTTACAGAATTTCCGCACGATGCACAGTACTTTACACCTGGCTTTGATTCCGGTGGAGCCGCTTTTGGCGTAGTTACAGTTGTGGCAACAGAGGTTGATTCACTTGGAGCAATAGCTCCACCAATTAACACTAGGAGACCGGGGAGGAAACCAGAAAAAAGTAGGGCTAAGATACCCGTGATGATCAACCCAACTTTGTGTTGGCTTGGACTGCCACGCCACATAAACCATACAATCGAAAAAATCAGCGCAAAAACCGTCATAACAGCAAAGAGAACTACGTATCCAGACATCATACCCATTAGCACTTCAATCGGGGGGGATCCCGGGGGAAGTGCAGAAGGCGGTATTGATGGGAGAAATGTGAGAACCATAGCTACTAATCCTGTTCCTATCGCTAGCAGAAAGAAGAAGATGAGTTGCAGCACGGCACCAATAATTACAAGTGTTGAAGATGTTCCTTCATCAGCCATTCTAAATAAACTCCGTTGAGTTCTAAGAAAGTGCACTGAATCTATCCACATAAAATTATGCATCAACGAGACCTCCAACCACACATAATCTCCACTTAAGAAGTCCAACAGGTTTTTCTTTGACCTTCTTTCCATTTCATTTGAAGAATTCGCTGACGTTATATGGAGGGCATTTCCACGAATATTTCAGTCAAATCATCCCGTTCTCAAGGTCTAGCGTTAACTGCGTTGCTATCCGCCGTCTATGTTACTTTTGCACTCCTCTCAAGTTACGTCTTTGGATCAATAACCCATGGTATGGATAACTTCATAGTCCGGTCTCTCGGCTTTGTGATTCTCGCCGGACTCACAACAGCGTTTGGTTATAGCACAATGATGGGAGCAATTTCAGGAATCGTCCTTGAGTTCACTGTTCCCACCCCCGTCCGATTCTATCTTTTCCCTTCACTCCTCGCTTATGGCTTCGTTTTTGATGTGATCATTAATCTCCAAAAACCACCGATAGAAAATCCTGGGGTAATCCGCATACTTCTGGGAACGGTTTTAGCCAGTATAGCTATGTCTGCTGTGGCTCTTGGGGTTTTCACCCTTGTGGGTTTTTTCCCACCACAAGTAATACCCATTATCTGGCCTCTTGGCATTTTCCGTGATGTCATACTCGGAATCATCGGCGCAGTTGTTGGTTTTCTTCTTTTACGTGAACTTATTCAGCTAAAACCGAGATGAAGCTCCTAAATAGAGGGTTACAATGATGTGTTATCATTATACAGTTCCAGACATAGACATTCTCAGAATCCGATTTGAGGTGAGTATTTCAAAGAAGATTGATTTTCCCCGAGTGTACCATGTTTCGGGATTTGTAAAACCACGTTTGCCGGTAATCACCAACGATGCTCCAAATTCGATTCAAATGCTATCTTGGGGGCTGATTCCCCATTGGGTAAAAGATGTTGGCAATGCAACCAAGTTTCAAAGCAGGTTACTCAACGCCCGATCAGAAACTATTCACGAAAAACCTGCCTTTCGTTCCCTCATCAAATCTAATCGTTGTCTGGTTTTAGCTGATGGCTTCTTTGAATGGCGACACTTCGAGGGGCGCACTTACCCTTATTATATCCAGCTTTCCACTGGTGAACCATTCGCATTTGCAGGTCTCTGGAATAACTGGACTAACCCAGATACAAACGAACAGATGAAGACCTACACCATTATTACAACTTGGGCTAATCCCTTACTTGAGCAAGTCCATAACAAACGAAAGCGAATGCCCGTAATTTTGCATAAAGCCGATGAAACCCCTTGGTTAACAGTTGATTTGGACCGTGATGCTATTGATAGTTTTTTGGTTCCCTTCGAAGCGAATAAGATGGCTGCGCATCCGGTATCTCGTTTAATCACGACCAAAGGCACAAAGAAGAACGTTCCGGAGATAGTTAAACCGAAAGAGTACCCGGAACTTCCCGCTATCAAACTCTAATCTTCCATAATATACTAAACAGTCTCAACGTATAATTGAATGGCCCTTAATTCAACGATAGAGGAAGGCTCATGCTAAAATTCCTGACAACGTTTCCCACATCTTTTGGCGCCTTTAGTATAGTTTGGCATGAAACTGCATCACAACCTCTTGTAGACCATATCTTTCTGTCAACGCCCCAAACGCCATCGGAATTACGAGCTAAGAAGGCATTTCCACAGATTGAATCAGGCACATCAATACAGATTAACGACTTGATCAAAGCGTTTCAGTCATATCTTCAAGGAAAGGATGTGAATTTTGATTTGAACCTGCTTAACTGGGTTCAATGTTCCGAGACCCAGCAACGGATATTACGAGCAGAAGCAGGTATTCCCCGAGGCTGGATAAGCACCTACAAACGCATCGCCAAACATGTCGGCATCCCGAATGGGGCACGGGTTGTCGGAAACGCCTTGGCCCGAAACCCCTTTCCTATTATTATTCCTTGTCACCGGGCTATCAAGTCAGACGCCACTCTCGGCGGTTACCAAGGTGGTCTTGCTATGAAACGAAGGCTTCTAGAAAATGAAGGGATTCAATTTACATCCATCGGAAAAGTTGTTATGAAGAATGTCTTCTACTAGCCAATATGTCATTCTGCGCCAGTACCGTTGGATATATCCGAAAACCCGAAGATGCCCCCATTTTCATCGAAATTGAACCCGAATACTGGAAAGCAACTCTGCAAGTGAATCAATTTTCTCACATCATTGTACTTTGGTGGATTACAGGCCACGACAACCCTTCAAGCCGGGCAAATCTAGCGGATTACCCCCCACAGGAGAATGCAGAGTTATCAGGGGTTTTCGCTAGCCGGTCACCTGCCCGACCCACTCCAATAGGATTATCCATAGTCGCAATAGAGAAAATCGATGAAACCGCCCACCGTATCTATATTGATCAAATTGATGCCCGGGATGAGACCCCGGTTGTAGATATCAAACCGTATATGCCCTTTTCTGATAAAGTCGATAAAGCCAAAGTTCCAAAATGGTTCCAAGACAATATCTCACGCTATACGTCTAGCCCTCTTGAATGACTATATCGTCATTCAACAAGAGATCAAGCTGGTGGCTTTTCGACGAGGACAGAAAAGTGGCTCAACATGAATTTTTGAAGCTCTAGTATTGTGAAGTGTTGGAAAAGCTTCTGTAATTCATCCTCTGTGAACAGATGATGTGGGAGACCTTTTTCGATTCCGCTTGTCGGCACCCAAGTGCCAGGTTCAATTTCTCTGCCATCTGTTGCGTCATGACCCTTGGGAACCGGAACTGTGATCCAAATAAGCCCGTGAGGTTTTAGCACTCGTCTCATCTCCTGAACGGTTTTCTGGATGAGGGCAAGTCGATTGTGATGAATGACACGCACACTGATAATCGCGTCAAAGGATTCATCTGCAAAGGGAAGTTGGAGAATATCACTTAGTGTAGGGTGACTAGCATACTCTTCATCTGCAAGCTTCTGCAGTAGGGTAAAGAGACCGGTAGGGGCTATATCTAACCCAACGACTTCAAATCCTTGTTGTGCTAGATACAATACGTGACGTCCGCTGCCGCATCCATGATCCAGAACAGATTTTACACTGTGGGCTTTGAATCGTTTCGCGACGGCGGGCATTTCATGTTGAATTGACTGGTGTAAGAAGTACCCCTTTTCATACTGCCGCTCCCATGCAAATCGCGCTTCATGAAATTCGTCTTCGTTCTCAGAGAAAGTGGTCACCCTCTGGTTGGCTAGAAGGCTATGGACTGTAATCGAGCGGCTGAAGAGATTTCTTTGATACGTTCAGCCAGTTTCATCGTCACATAGGCCAACAATACGACTTCACGGGAAGTGAAGCGATGGCGTTGCCCCTTGAAAATGGTAAAATCATGCCTTGCAGGTGTAAAGATGAATGAATTATACCGTTTGAGATGGTCCACAAGGTCCTCGGGAAGCCCCAGCTTTTTAGGTTGCAGTCGCCGTACATTGGTTCCTAAAGATCGCGTTTTAGTGGCAGCATCACCGGTAACTTCAAAAGTCCAGGCTCGGACCAACAGCTCGATATACTCTGCAAGAGATTGGAGTGCATCACGGGTAAAACGAGGGAGGCTTTTCACGGCTTCTTGAGCCGCTGCTAAGGGATGCTTTGGTGGGGGTGCCACCAAGGCAGTGAGTCGTTGCTTGGCGGCTTTTTGTAATTTTGAACTTCGGACCAGATAGACGGCGGTTGTTTCGGCTTCGATGTATTCCTGTTCAGTGAGTACATCTTGGGCTAATGCAGTGCAATAGGGGAGTGCCCATAAAACCTCAGATTTTCGGCCCGTTTGACTGGGGGTTGCCATTTTTTGTTCCTCCATAAGATTACACAAAATAGTGTAAATTCTATTATATTAGCTGACTATTTTGGATATATTCAATATTACTGAGCGAACTAGTACATAAAACCTACAAAGGTGGTTTTGACGGCAAAAACCCACAGATAGTGTTTGGTGTAAAGTCGATGAAACAACCAGCCTTATTTGACGCCCATCCAGAGCTTCAAAAACAGATTCCCTGGATAGCTATTCTGCCAAAACCGACACCAACTCGGCACTTATCAAACCTCCAAGAAGCCTTGGTGTCAAAAGAAGAGATGTGGGTCAAACTCGACAACCTTACTTCTGATAAATATGGCGGAAACAAGGTTCGAAAATTAGAATTCCTCCTCGCCGATGCGCTCCAACAAAACAAACGCCAAATCGCCACCCTTGGAGGCTTGGGCACTAACCATGGACTAGCAACCACCGTACATGGGCAAGTCAACAATTTACCCACACGCTTGTACTTAACAGATCAGCCTATCACTTCCCACGTTCTTCAGAACCTAAAACTGCTTTACCATTTTGGCGCAAATATGATTTATGTGAAAACCCGACGGAACGCACAGTTTAGGTTTCGGTTCCTTGATCGATTGTACCAGCGTCATACCTATTGGCTTCCGCTTGGTGGGAGTTCAGTTGTCGGCGTGTTGGGGTATGTGAATGCAGTATTCGAGTTACATCACCAGATTACTGATGGACAACTTCCAGAACCACAGCTAATTTTCATTCCTGTTGGAAGTTTGGGCACAATTGCGGGTATCGATTTAGGATTGCAGCTAACGGGGTTGTCAACTCGTGTTCGAGGAATTTGTGTCTCACCACACCCACCTAGTTCTCATAAGTTGACTAACCTCATCCAAAGCACACTAAAGCGAATGCAAAGGAGTGGGGAATTCCAAGACTTTGTCTATCAACCTCGTTTTGAATTAGTCACTGAACATGCAGGAACCGGGTACGGCGACCCATCGGTTGAAGGAGCCGAGGCCACACAGCTTGCCTGTGATCACGAAAAACTAACCCTAGAGCCCACATATACAGCGAAGACCCTTGCAGGGGTGATCAGTTACATCCGTAAGGGTGGAAAAGGACCTATTCTCTATTGGCACACCTTTAACTCCGTGGATCTTTCACCAATCGCAAACAAAGTCGATTACAGGAGCCTTCCAAAGCCTTTTCACACATTCTTCAAATCAGCTTGACCCTTAAGCTGAATCCGTGTAAGCTAATCTATTTAGCTGAGATGTGGCTAGAAGCACGACGGGATGGGCTTCCATGCGGAAAAGACGGTTAGTCGCCATTGTGTCAATTTTTCTTCTACTGAGTTTGAGTATCTGGTTCGTGTTAACGTATGTCGTAATTCCGATTTCAAACGTCGAGCTACGAGTAGAAACCTCTCAAACAACCGGCACGGTAAATCATCTTGTGGGTGCTAACTCCTATGGTCCAGATATCACAGGATTGTATCAAGATCAGGTAGCCTATGATTTATTTCAGGACCTGGGGTTGCAGCATCTCCGCGTGTGGTGTCGGTTCGGATGGCAGCTCGTTACAAGCTCAGGATGGGGCTGGCATCACACCATCTTCAATGGCACAACCTTAGCTGATGCCCAGAACCCTGCTTTCTACAATTGGACCTATCTGGATCTCCTCGTGGACGTAGTAAACGAAACTGGAGCAAGTCCTATCCTGACCTTCGTGGGATGTCCCCGGTCGCTGGCTCTTGATTGGGCACCCAATATCGTTCCCCCTGACCTGGATATTTATGCAGAAGTAGTGGCGCGTGTAGTGATGCACTATGAGCAAGGGTGGCCAGGAACCGGACAGATTTTCGACTTTGACTATATCGAAATCGGCAATGAACCCAACCTTCCCGCATTTTGGAATGGGACTAAACAGGAATTTCTTAACCTGTATTCTGCCGTCTCGCAACGACTAGCTCTAATCGGTGGTTCCTTTAAGATAGGCGGACCAGGACTCGCGGACATTAACTTGGCGGATTGGACAACGAGCTTCTTAGGCAACGTCAATGGATTAGGACTCCCTCTGGACTTTTTCTCCTGGCACGCATACTGGAACAATCCTGCTCAAGTTGTTGGGGTAATCGAAACCGGAACTAATCTAGTTGTAAGTCAGGGATTTGGGCATATTGAACGGATCTTCGATGAATATGGACTCGACCTGTTGTCTGATGCTGATTGGGGAACGATGACCGCAGCCATCCATACCACGGAAGTCTTAATTGGCGCTGCACACCGTGGAATCGATATTGCCTGTTTTGGCTTTGCCAAAGACATACCCCTCCATCCCAGCATCACATCCCCCTTTGGTGAAGAAGCTAACTTCGGGCTCCTCACGCGTAATCCGACAACACCCAAACCCACCTTTCACGCACTCAAACCCTTCGCTGCAATTACAGGATACCCCATTCTGAATACAACACTCATTCAAACCCCCTCCCTTTTGACTTTCCCAATGCCCCTAACTACCCTTGTAACCCAAGGACCTGGAACACACAATTACACAATTCTCATTTCCAATCACGGATGGCGAGCCATGACAGCTCACATCACTCTCCAAGGGGCCCCTGCAGGAACTTACCAAATTACTTCTCGCGAACTCTCCAGTTCTGCCATTCAGCAGCATGATGATTGGACTCCACCTAGCACTTCCACCAGTTCAACAACTTCATTTACATGTCCACCACAAACGGTGCTTTGGATTACAACTCACTTCTTAGGCGTGATGTTAAGTCCTCTTCATTCCTTATTCATTCAGGTTCACGTTATTCATCGAGCGCCTTTTTTGGTATCATTAAAGTAACAGGAACGTAGAAGAGAGTAGTAGTCCCTGAATCCCATTCAACGACCCCAATGTGAAACAGGGATTTGGGGAAGAGTAACTATTGAGGGAACCTCTATGCGTAAACAGCATGTCCTCTTAGTGGGCATTATCGGATTACTTCTGGTCCTCAATGTGGTCGTCTTGAATATCCCGCCATGTTCGGCTGGTGACGTTCACTGGACTGACGATTTCACCGATGGAAACTATTACCCCGAATGGAATGTCACCATGGGCTCATGGGCCGCCGGAGTAGGGATTCTCCGGTCAACTGATTCCGTTGGATTTCCCCACCAAGCGATTATTCGCCGCGAAAGCACGGCCTCCTATGGCACCTGGTCCTTCGACCTGCTCTATTCCGACACGGGAACCAAGGTCTGGATCGGTTTCATGCACAACGCCATGTGTTACAACGTCTTTGATCCCGGTCTGCAAGGTTACATCCTCGAACTCAACGGATCAGCCTTTTACTTGCTCAAATCCACAGCCACAACTATTAGCGTCCTGGACTCCGCCACCTTGTCACCAGTTAGTGGCACCTATAGCGTTCAAATCACTCGCACCAGTAATGGTGCCTTTGAAGTTCGCTGGGACAACTTCCTCTACCTCACCGCCAACGATACTGAATACACAACGTCCACCTACTTCACCTTGGGCAGCGCCCCCCACGGCTATGGTATCGACAACATCGTCGTCAACGGCACCGACGGGCTTGCACCTCCACTAATCCCCGGCTTCCCCGCCACAGCCATTGTAATCGGTGTCCTCACCGCACTTGGCTTCACTCGCCTTCGACGCCGGCACAACCGCACCACAAGTAGTCTGACAAAATCATAACAGATACTGCATAATGCAGCATTCAGGCAAAAATGAGAATGCCGTCATGGTTCAAACCAGTGAGATTTCTTATACCATGCTACAGTTTCTTCTAAACCTAGTTTTGAATCAGGATAAGTCAGCTGATAACCGGTTGCTTTGAGCTTAGTGTTACTGTACTGATAATCGTGAAACATCAAATCGATTGTCGCACGTTCAATTTTCGGTGGTTTGTGAGTGAGATTGCGTGCTTTCCATTCAGCCCATGATGCCAAGGCATGGAGAAGCCACCGAGGAAGAAGCGGGAACCGCGAATAGTAAATCTTCGCATTTAGCAACGGAGCCATATGTGAAAATAGTTCATACTTACGGTACGTAGAATCATCCACCACATTATAGATCTCACCTAAGGCTGTGGGAATAGAAAGCAGATGTAAGGATGCACCTACCACATCTGTGATATGAACTAGGGGAACCAATGTATCCAGATTCTTGGAAATAATGGGCAGCTGCCCTAGCGCCACCATTCTTAGAATCGTTCCAATCCCATACCGATTGCGGGGTCCGTAAATGGGTGCCGGGCGAAGGATGGTAAGATTCAGTTGATTTTGGGTACACATCTGTAGAGCTATTTGTTCTTGTTCGAGTTTTGATTGTTCATAGGCATTTGAAGGATTTACAGGGTCTTCTTCACTGACCGGCAGCGCGGTTGGTACCCCATATACTCCAGCACTACTAATGAGCAACAGTTTCGAGACGCCTGCTTCGACAGCTGCCTTACAAAGATGTTTTGTGCCTTCAACATTGACTGCATACAAATCCTCCCATGACGCCGAATAACGAAACAACGAGGCCACATGCACAATGACATCAACACCGGTGACAATAGGACCAAGTGTCTCAGGTTTGCACAAATCCCCGGTCATGAACTTGGCTTCACTATTCAAAAACGAAGAATCTGCCTCAGGCAAATCCATACCTCGAACCGCATAACCTGAGTGCAAGAGTAACTGATCGATGAAGTGACTGCCCACAAACCCGCATGCTCCAGTCACCAATACTCGTTGGGTTGTCACCCTCCAGCCTCCAATATCATAGCAGCCCTACAATCCCGGTTTGCCCCTCATGCCGACCAAACAACAAGTAGCCAAGGAAAACGCCACAGTACAACCAAACGGGATAGAGTGCAAACAATACCAACGCCACACCATCAATCAATCCGATAGTCACTACGTATTCAAATGCAAACAGCCCACTGTTAATCATAAAATCCCGTCCAGTTACCGCTCGCCCCGTCCACAACCAGATCCAATCAAACCACCCAATGTTCAAGTACAACGACCCCGCAATCACCCAAAACACCCCCACCGCTAACACTCCCAAAACCTTTGTAGCATGCGGTGTCACTCGATACAGCCACCGATT
>JAEOTD010000044.1 GCA_016839995.1 Candidatus Hermodarchaeota archaeon | reverse complement strand
TAGCCAGATAGTTTTTAACCATCTGTCTGAAAGTCTATGATGTTCGAACACCTGCTCCAAAGTTGTTCTTGGGAGAAGTGACACAGAACGAGAAGTATGTAGGTGATTTAGATGACTTCAGCAGTGACTTTTGAATCAATTTCTCCGGCAGATTTCTTCTATCGAAATCGGTCAATCGCCGGTTTTGACAATAATATGAGAGCGTTATACACAGCGGTTCGTGAACTGGTGGAGAACTCTCTTGATGCCTGTGAAGACGGGGGATTCCTCCCAACAATTGATGTAAAACTAAAGGAAGTGTCATCCAACTGGTTCAAACTACGTGTTGAAGATAATGGTATTGGAGTGCCCCGTGATCATATTCTCCCGGCATTTGGTCAAATTTTGTATGGTTCGAAATATGAGCACAAACAGGCACGGGGTCGATTTGGTCTGGGAGGAAAGATGGCTTTTCTTTTTGGTCAAATTACGACTAGTGAACCATTGCATGTTTCGTCGGCACCTGCTGGAGGCGAACATGTCTTTGAAGTAACCCTCCGTCAAGATATTGAAGAGAATAAACCGGAGTTAATGAAATGGGAGCGCCGGAAAAACCGAGATGACAAGCATGGGTGTACACTTGAATTTACCTTGGAAGGTAACTGGCGAAGCGCGAAGCGGTATATTATCGATTATGTTCAGCAAACAGCACTAATTACGCCTTATGCTAGCCTCTCGTTCACAGAGCCAGATGGAACAGTCCATAAATATAAGCGATCTGTGAGAACACTCCCCCCGCCTCCACAGCCGGTTAATCCTCATCCAAAGGGAATGGACATCGAACAACTTTCCCGTATAGTTGAGGTTACAAAAACAAAGGATATGGTTACATTTCTTCGTACTCACTTTCATCGTGTTGGCCCGAAAACCGCAAAAGCGTTCCTAAAAACCATTAACATGTCGTTTTCACAAGATCCCCGAGCACTCAAACCCAATGATTTGGTGAAAATCGCTCGTGGTTTAGAGAAATTTGACAAGTGGCTACCACCGGATGCACGTGTTCTCTCTCCCTTGGGTACAAAGCTCTTAGAGAAGGGAATCCGTTCAACTCTCAACCCGGAGTTTGTTCAAGTTACTCAACGACCGCCGAATAGCTATGGAGGTCATCCCTTCATTGTTGAATGCGGGCTCGCATATGGCGGTGATGTGCCCATGAAAGAGTCGATTATTATTTATCGGTTTGCTAATCGAATTCCGTTGATTTTTGATGAGTACAAGGATGTTGCCGCGAAAGTGGTTCGCGCCATTCCTTGGTCTCGTTATCGAATCCGACCAGGGATGCCTATTGCTGCTTTTGTTGCTGTTGTGAGTACAAAAATTCCATTCAAAACTGCAGGTAAAGAATTCATTGCAGATCTCAATGAATTAGAATACGATATACGAATGGGACTGATGGAGTGTGCGCGGAGCCTTAAGGGACACCTACGGCAAAAAGAAAAGGTTCAGCGTGAACGGGTTCGAGCTAGTGTCTATGAAAAATATCTTCCAATAATTGCACGTGACATCGCAGCATTGGCAGGAAAACGGAAAGTGCCTGAAACAAAATCGCTAGTACAAAGTGCACTCACCATTAGCCTTGAGGGCGGCGAAGAAGTAATTGAGGTTCCTCCGCCGGAAGAAGGGCTTTTAGAAGAGACGCCCCCGGTTGTTGAAAATCCAGAGGAGATGGAGGAAACTGAGGAGGAGTAACAGGAGGAGAAGGAAATGTCAGTAACTACACCAGACCAAATTATCCGAACACTTTCTCGTCGTTGGAAATCCACTAAGCGCTTAACCAAGCTATTAAGAATTGACTCTGCAGCCCTTCGTCGAAAACTGAAGAAAATGGAAGAAGAGGGATTAGTTGAAGCTCGGAAACGAGGAGGTCAACTTGAGTGGCGATTAGTGAAAGGGGAGGCAAAACGAATTCGACAGATTAAGAAAGAGCCAAAGGCGTTCAAAGAAGAGCAGAAGTCATCAGAACAAATTCGTTCGGATATGAAAGGGGTAGGTCAAACCCTGTACCGAACGCTTTCAAAAGGTCAGTTTCCTGAGATAGAACTGCCAAGTCGTAGTACGGGCAATATCCGGTTTGATCAAGAGCTTGGTCAGTATGTTCTAGCAGGAAAAACTGTGACACGATCTACAAAAAACGTCGGTCAAATCCGAAGTTTTAGTCAATTTGTCTGGGTTATGCGATTTCTAAAAGAACTGCTTACTGAAGGAAAATCAAGTACACTACGAGATATTTACTACCAATCCTTTGGATTCGGTGTAAAATTTGGTCAACAAAGTGAAAGTGACACAACAATAACCGATGTTGAAGCCAAACTCAAAACACCTCGAGAATCATTTCGGGTCTTTCCAGAGGAGCGTGCGGCCATTTATGGTGATCTTACAATTGAGTATACTTCACCTCCCAAATATGCAGGAAAACAAGTGAATCTAACAGACCACCCGGATGGTCTTATGATTGGACCGTACCTGACATCAGCCAAATTCATTGAATGCAAAGCAAAGAAGGTTATCGCTATTGAGTCTGGTGGTATGTTTACCAGATTTGTCGAGGATGGAGTGCATGAAACCCATGACGCGCTTCTTATCCATACGGCAGGTCAAGCACCACGAAGTGTTCGACGAACTATCCGAAGGCTTCGATACGAGTTGAATCTGCCAACCTATCTCTTTGTTGACGCTGATCCTTGGGGAGCACACATAGCCATGGTCATTATTTCAGGAAGTGCCTCTGCAGCCCATCTACGTGGTCTTGCTACACCAGATGCCATATGGATGGGAGTGTGGGCTTCTGATATCGAGAAATATAATCTACCCAGTGATACTTTCACAGATACAGATAAAAAACGAACACAAGATTTATTGAAGGACCCCCGCTATCAAACGAAATTCTGGCAACAAGAATTGAATGTATTCCTTAAGAATCAAAGAAAGGCTGAACAACAAGCTTTCAGCCGGTATGGCTTGAGTTTTGTCACCGAAGAATATCTACCAAATAAATTCAAAGAAATTAGCAAGCTTCAGCGACAAGGTCTGCTTTAGGTTGCTTCAATCACATTCGGAGTTCTGATGCTGTTAAGGCAGAATTCTTATGTAGCAGGGTAGAGCCTTTCTATCGTCCACAACCTCCCGATGTGAGCAACGTGACAGACGTGAGTTTCCTTTATGGTTCTGACCAAGTTCGAGTGAAAATCCCTGAACGCAATTTCTTAGGTTTACTGGATGCTAAACCAGTTAAGGGTGTAACAAATCCGAGTAAGACAGTTTCCGAAGCAATTCTGAATCCCATTGATTCTCCTAAGTTAAGCGAAATCGCAAAACCAGGGCATTCTGCTGCTATTGTTGTTGATGACCACACTCGAGGGCTCCCCTGTCATCTTTTAATTAATCCACTTGTTGAGCAGCTGCAAGAAGCAGGAGTAAAAGAGAAGGATATTACAATTATTTTCGGAACAGGAACCCACAGAGCCACGACTCTTGAAGAGCAGCAAAATCTCCTTTGTGATGTTTCTTGCCGTGATCATCAAGTTGTTGTTCATAGTTGTGATGCGAAGGACTTGGTTCATATAGGCACCACCTCCTATGGCACCGAAGTTGAGATTAATCGAAGATTCTATGACGCCGATCTTCACCTGCTAACAGGTGACATTGGTTACCATTATTACGCAGGCTTTGGAGGGGGACGAAAAAGCGTGTTACCTGCCGTCAGTGGAAGAGCAACTATCAACAAAAACCATGGAATGTTGACAGATGAGAAGGCCTCTACAGGAAATCTTGAAGGCAATCCGATTCACCTTGATATGACTGAAGCAGCGAAACTCGCCCGTACGGATTTCATCGTGAATTTTGTACGAAATACACACAAAGAAATTGTCGCTGCCTACGCAGGAGATCTTGAGCAAGCTTTTCTAAAAGGTGCAAAATTTGCGGACTCCTTGGGTCGGGTGGAAATCAAGGAGAAAGCCGATATTGTGATTACCAGCTCAGGTTACCCGAAGGACATCAACCTGTACCAGGGCACCAAAGCAATGGTACATGCTCTTGGAGCGGTTCGTGAGGGAGGTGTATTAATTGCCCTTCTTGAATGTCGTGAGGGAATAGGCAATCAGGTTTTCGAAGAATGGGCACACCAATATCCCTCCTTTGATGAGCTAAGTCACCAAATTCAAACAAACTTCATCATGGGGGGTCACAAGATCTTTTACATGGCTCAAGGAGCCAAACGTGTTCATCAGTATCTAATTTCCAATCTAGATCCCCAAGAGTTGGAACAATTCTATTATGTAACGCCTTTCAAATCAGTCGAAAGTGCATTAGATGCCGCGTTTGACCAAGTAGGACATGATTCCACCGTGTGGGCTATGCCTCACGGAACTGATGTTTTACCCTCTACATAATTTGACTTCTAGCTCGCCAGAAAGGGAAAATCATACCCTTAAGGAAAGGGTAGTAGGAAACCAGTTGTAAGTGGAGGTAGAAGGAGAATTACCATAGCATAGGAGAGCAGACCAATTATTCTTCTCCAACCACTCACAGGTGAAACGTCATCAACAGGCCCTGGGTGCCGTCCTGCAAAGAGGAAGAACGCAATCATTGCCATGAACCAATAACCGAAAATAAAAAGTAAGAAAATCCCAGCAAACGAGACAGCACGATGATACCGAGGGCCAACGAGTGCTCGAGAGACATGTCCTCCATCCAATTGACCAATGGGGAAGTAATTGAGGGCTGTGATGAGAAAACCTACCCAACCAGCAAACGCAACCGGGTGAATGTATGCTGTATACCCAGGAGGGATACCAATGGTGATGAGTTGCCACATTAAATCGAACAAAATGGGTGTAGGAAGAGAGCTCAGTGGCAGTCCATACTGTTGTAAGAAGACTGAAAGTTGAGCAAGTTCTGTGGGGCTGAGAATTGGACTCATTAACAACCCAATTGCCACTACGATTATCGATACTGCAAACCCCACAACAGGTCCACTTATTCCAAGATCGAAAAGACTGTCACGATTCGGTGGCGGTGACCGTTGAACAATGAGTGCTCCAAAGGTGCCATAATAGAAGCCGGGAATGAAATAGGGCATTGAAGCTTCAATATGATGAAGGCGACTCGCCCCGACATGCCCAAATTCATGAAGACCAATGATGGCTAGAAGTGCGATGGTATAAGCAACCATGACGAGATAGGGATTGTAGGGGACGTGGAAAATTTCGTTATAGATGTAGACAAATGCGGGACTTGTCGCAAAGAACCAACCAGCAAAAAGAACTGTAAATATGGTAGCAACGAACAGAATAATATTCATCGTATAACTACTTGTTCGACGTGGCGGGGGAGCTGGAATGAGTTTAATGACTGTGCTTTTTTCACCAGTTCCTTCAAAGAGTTCAACTTGTCGAATTACAGCTAGTAAATTATGTGGTTGAAGTCGTTTAGACAGACGATTTGACCGTTCCTTCATTTTCGTATCAAGGTCTACGACAAAAATGGGGAGGTTATCATGAGCGTCAATGTAAGCGTAGTTGACTACAAATTCTTCTTTTACAATGTCTCTGAGTTTGAGAAGGAAAGTATCAGGAATGAATGTTTCTTCACCAGAAAGTGAAGAACTAGGAACTGGTTCATCAATTGTTGGAGTTTCTTCATCCGACAAAGGCTCTCACCGCAAAATTCTAAGCACGCCACAGAGCGAGACCACAAAAAGTTTTCCAAATGGTCAGGCGGTGAATTTTTAATTGTTCGTTGTATGAAGCTACTAGCTGATTTCATTGACCGAGCTCCAAAGCTTCAACATACGAAAAGCAGAACCAACAGATGTCCCAGCAATTATGAGAATCAATCTTAATACTCTCCCAGAGAACTATCCAGAATACTTCTTTCGTCAAATCCATGAACGATATCCTGAGGCCTTCTATGTTGCAGAAACAGAAGGTAAAGTCGTAGGATATATCATGTGCCGTATGGAAGGAGGAATATCCAATTTTGGATTACGATGGGTACGTCGTGGACACATTGTCAGTGTTGCAGTGTTACAGGAGTATAGACGACAAAAGATTGCGTCAAAACTCATAGCGAATTCCTTGAAGGCCTTGGAGACAGTCTATGCAGCAAAGGAAGTCATTCTTGAAGTCCGGAGTACTAATCATGCTGCAATCCAGCTCTATGATAAACTTGGCTTTAAGCGGATCCGAATGATGCGAACCTATTACCGAAATGGTGAAGATGCCCAACTGATGGCGTTTAAATTGAAATGACAGCAGATTGGTGAAGAGCAAGAAGAATTCCAATGACTTCATGTGATTAGCAGAATTACCCATAGATGGAGGATCAATTCTTGAAATTAAAAGTGCAAATCTTGGATGTTGATACGGGTGGTGTCCATAAAATCCTACTCAACCCTGTTGAAATCACTCATTTAGCGATGTTTGCAGGAGAACGCGTTCTTCTGGAATATCAGAAGGAAGAAACAGTAGCCATCGCGGATTCCACATCACTGGTTGAACCAGGGAATGTTGGGATTTTAAATCAGGTTCAACGTGAATTAAAGGTCAAGGAGGGGGATTTTGTCGAGGTTTCGAGCGATGTTAAACCAACCTCCATCAAAGCAATTCGAAAAAAAATGGATGGATTGACTCTTACAGCTGACGAAATAGAGGCTATTGTTGGAGATTTGGTAACAGGCCGCTTATCAGATATTGATATTGCAGCATTTTTAGTGTCTGAACAGATTCGAGGGTTATCTTTAGAGGAAACTGTTCACCTCACAAGAGCCATTGCAGAAGAAGGAGAACAAATGGATTTTGGTGAAAATGTCTTTGATAAACATAGCATCGGTGGAGTCCCAGGAAACAAGGTTTCACTTGTTATTGTACCCATCGTTGCGGCAGCGGGCCTCTTAATTCCCAAAACCAGTAGTCGAGCAATCACCAGCCCCAGTGGAACTGCTGACACGATGGAAGTACTTGCTGAAGTTGAATTTAGTGTAGACGAGTTACAAAAGATTATGAAAACCGCTAAAGCATCCATCGTTTGGGGGGGTGCACTAAACTTAGCACCAGCCGATGACCTCTTCATTCAAATCGAGCATCCTTTGCAAATTGATCCACGACCCCAGATGATTGCTTCAATTATGGCGAAAAAACTCTCCACAGGAATTCAATATATGGTACTAGACATTCCCACTGGTGAAGGCTGTAAGGTAACGACCATGGAGGAAGCTAGGAAACTGAGTCATGATTTCATTACTGTAGGGAATGAGCTAGGAATTGCTGTGCATTGCGCAATGACTTACGGTAGTCAACCTGTTGGTCATGCAATTGGTCCTGCACTTGAGGCCAAAGAAGCTTTAGAAACCCTCATGGGAGGGGGACCCACAAGTCTCATCGAGAAATCAACCGGATTAGCAGGAATTCTGTTAGAGATGGGTGGTTTAGCTACTCGGGGTGCAGGAAGGAAACTAGCGAAAGAAATTCTTGCCTCTGGCAAAGCCTTGAAGAAAATGCGTGAAATCATCAGGGCACAGAATGGTAAACCAGACGTTACCCCTCAGGAAATACCAATAGGAACTTGTACTTACGATCTCTTGGCACCTACAGATGGTTACGTAGCAACCCTTCACAACCGGGCGCTTGTCCGAATTGCCAGAGCGGCAGGAACACCCAAAATTCTTGGTGCGGGTCTTTATTTACACGCAAAAGTTGGTTCTCGGGTAAAGGAAGGCGATCCAGTTTTAACAATCTATGCTGAAACCGAAGGAAAACTGAGCGACGCCATTGATGTTGCCAAAAACTTAATGCCTTTCACTGTGGAAGGAATGCTCCTCCTAACACTGACTGACACAGAACAATTCTAGCATTGAGCTGGTTTATTTGACAGAAACTGACACAGCAGGAGATCCTCACATACTAACTAGTGAACCTGAAGTTCACACAGCCTTTCGCGTTTCTCGTCGAGAAGTCGTTATAGCCGTTGTCCTCTTTGCTTTCTTCCTTCTCTCAGTTTTCATAATTCAAAATGTGTTGATTCTAATTATCGCGACCATGGCGTTTGCGATTTGGCTAACTTTTCGTGCATCACATTTCGCCATTGATGGATTAGAATCATTAGGAGCCATTGCGGGTTTAAGCGCATATTTCATTGGAGTTCTTTCTTCACTTGCATCGAATACGCCAGAAGCGGTTGTCAGTGCATTAACAGCATGGCGAGGGTATATTACCGCGAGCCCTGAGCTAGTTGAAATTGCCGTTTTGAGTGTAATTATGGCAGCAGGATTCAACATCCTCTTACTTGGTATCGTTGTGGTTCTCTCAACACGTAAAACCGGGATCGTAGAAGTACCTCGAGAAGTTGTCGAAGATGATGCTGATCTTATCCGCTGGACTATTGTTGTAATGGTCCTTCTTTTGGCATTTGGTGTCCTCCATTATGTTAACCAACTCATTCACGGAGTCACTCCAGGTCTCACGTATCTTCCTGCAGTCCTTGGGTTCTTAATGGTCTTTTCTTACGTGTTATACGCAATTTATGCTGTCAAGAAGCCTTCATCAAAAGACAAGCCCGGTCCAACACCTCGTCATTCAAGAAGAGATTCAGCTCTTTTAGCGTTCTTCGGTTTTGTGGGGATTTTTATTGCAGGATATCTTCTCGCTGAAGCAGTGGAATTGACCTTTGATTTCGTGCCATGGACCGGTTTCGGTATAGTTGAAACACAACGTATTGTTATCATGGCATTAATCATTGGAGCCGCCGGAGCCCTCCCTGAACACGGCATAGCAGTTATTGCAGCGAATAAAGGGAAGGCAGACATCGCAATCGGTAACACCCTTGGAGGTACCACTCAAGTACTACTCCTCATCATCGGTGGTGTAGCGATGTTCCTCCCACTTCCTCTTGATGCGGCAGTACTTTTACAATTTGCAACTGCTGCTGGATCATTATGGTTCCTAAAACGTGCCCTTACAGATGATCAAAAGGTTGACATCTTTGAAGGGGCGATGATTTTGTTGATGCAGACTTTTGTCTTCATCCTCGTCTTAATGCCCATTTGAGATATCCGCAGATTCACACCCTCCACTCTTTAATTCAACAAACTCTTTTAGGTAATCCCGAAAAGTTCTGATATTAGTCCTGAGCGTTATTCTGGCGGGAACATAGTGTCGTTTGATAGTGTGGAAGGAGAATTGGTACAAATGCCAGCCACAATCCTTTCTCAGTTAGGAATAATGGCACCGTCAGTGCTAGCCTCAGGAATTAATCTCCCAGCCTTTGCACCTTCTGAACGCGTGGTCTTAGTTCATCTCGACAACTTTGGATTACTTGAAGTTGCTTTACATAAACCACAGTTTCTACTCAAGGAAGCTCGCATCATCTTGACCTTAGATACGATAGACGGATACGCAGCAAATGTAATTAATGAGCTTATTCACGGGAACAAACCAGACGGATTCAATCTATTCTCCTTTCTTGTTCACCAAGGAAAATCCGCTGTCATTGTAGACCGTGAAAATCAAAGAAAGAAAGCTGGTGAAGCGACATTCCATTCAGCAGATACCGATATGCGAACATATATCGAAACGGCAAAACTCCTTAACCGTTCAGATTTACTTTACATTCACTTCTTAGATTTTGACACCCTTTACAGAGAACATACCAACCGTCCCCCATTAGAGCTAGCACAAAAACTCCTCCACCGAACAGACCGATGGCTTCTTGGGTTTTACAAACAAGCACGTGCCAATACACTTTTTCTTATCCTCGGTAATCAAGGACAACGTGATTATGGTTTGAAATACGAAGGCAAATATCAAAGCTGGGCAACTGCAAATGTACCCATCTGCCTTGCCATCCACAAACCATCCGGAGAATAAGAAAATGGACTCAGCAACTGAAAATGACACCAATAACGAAGCCCTCCGAGAACCTGTGGATCAGCTCGCAACCATACTTTTCCTAGTTTTTGGAGGAGCCCTCGGATATTTACTGATTGCGTACGGCTATGGGTTATACCCATTTGTAGTCGTTGAGCCAATTCAATCACTCCTTCCAAC
>JAEOTD010000003.1 GCA_016839995.1 Candidatus Hermodarchaeota archaeon | reverse complement strand
CCTCACGTATAAGCATGAAACGAGTCCCTCTGATGAAACTTTTCTTGAAAGGGAATTATCAGGGAATCCGCTGGAAGGACACCTCTACGCCTATTGAACCTTGTTCTCCCGATGAGGCGTATACGATTCTCAGTGCCCATTCATCGCTCATTCCTCAAGGTGTTCTCACCTACTATTGGCATGTGTATGATTTCACAAAGTCTCACTTCGACTCGATGTGGGATCAGTTTCAATTCTGGAAGGCTGAAAAACACGGGAAACCAAAGGCATTAGCCTTCGGTTATCAACGATTCTTTCATAAGACCCCACTATGGTGCTCAACCATATATGCCTTGGACCAACCATCTTTCTATTCAACCCTTTCTCATCAGCTTCAAACTGCAAAAGCGCTCCAAGCCCAAGAAGTGCTTTGTTTTCATTCACTTCCCTTTCAGGCAGGAGGTGAAATTCCCGGATTGAAACGGGGAACATTTTCAACTGTTTTGGTTTTGTATGAGAAGTGTCGCCCGTTCCTCGGTTCTAAATAGGGTGTCCCTTTCCAATAACTAAAAAGGACGTTTTTTCAATTACAGCTTAGCCCTTGTTTATTGGAGCTGTGATGTGAATGGCTGATGCACAAACCGCCTCAACATTGACCCTCGTTGCTGGAATTCTGCAAATCATATTTAGTCTACTTCTCATAGTCGTCGGAGTGGGTCTTGTGGGAATTTTGATGCTGCCATTCTTGTACGATCCCTACTTCATGACGTATGCCGGACCGTTTTGGTTACTTCCGTTCGTCCTCTTTGGCGGATTTGGAGTTGTAAGCTTAATTTTTGGTGTCATTTGGCTGAGCTGGCGACAATTTCCAAGTTCCCATAAAACAGGATTAATTGTCTCTGGAATTCTCGCCTTGGTGTTTGGGATTGGAACGATCCCAGGAATTCTCGTCATCGTTGCTGGAGCCATAGCGCCTACACCATCAGAGTATCGCGGTTATGAACCTGTGAAAACCCCCTCAGTACGAACTTCGACTGTGCGAGTAATATCTCGATGCCCCAGCTGTAGTGCAGACATAAATAGTGAGGATCGCTTCTGCTGGCGATGCGGTTCGACCCTTTAGCTTAGACAAACAACTACCATCGTTTCGAACATGAAATCGCCTAGTCAATACCCTCTGTTAAGATACATGTGGTCTTTATATAACAAGACTCAACAAAGGATGAGTTTACGAGGGTTCTAAAAATGGCAGAAATAAAACGTTCTGGCAAATACATGTTCTTCCTCGTCCTGTTCATGGGTCTTGTGGGTCAGATGGATGTCTGGCTCTCACTCATCGAAAGTTACGCTGCACCATTCATACTCGCTGAAGCTGGACTGGCCGCTACGCCTTGGCTTTTTGGTTTTTGGCAGGGCGTGTTCGGCGTCGTCGTCTTTCTTGTATTTTTCATTGGGTGGTTCTCTGACTCCTTTGGACGAAAATACGGAATACTTGCGTTGGTCCTCGTCATGGGTATTCCCGCTGGTCTCATCCTAATTGTCCCTACGATAGCAACGCAACTGAACTTCTTCCTCTTCATTCTACTATACTCAATCGTTATCATGGGCACAACATCGAATCTCTGGGAAGTACCCATCACTGAAGAATCACCAGCAAAACGACGTGGACTCTACAACAGCATCGCATTTCTCATCAGCGTCATTCCCCTCTATGCTCTTGCTGGCTCTGCTCTCATGGATCTGCTTGGATGGCGCTGGGGCTACGGCGTGATGGCAATCTTTGCAATAGTCCTCTTTGTCTTCTGGTTTTTCATGAAGGAAACCACGCGCTGGACAGACGCACATGAAAAACGCGAGAAGCGACTAGGTATCATTGAAGCCGTACGTTCCCTTGGACGAAGAGATTTCTTATATGTCGGTATTGCTTCGCTAGTGTATCTAATGTGGACTATCTCCTTCAAACTCGGAACAACCTGGTCTGGTGTCTTTTTCACTAGCGTGTTACCAGACCCAACTCAGTGGAGGACAATCCTTACCATTGGTGGACTCATGTTACCCATCAGCGCCCTTATCTCTGGTATTTTACTGGAGAGAGTTGGACGAAACTTTACACTCGTTCTCGGGACACTTGGCGCTCTTATCTCCTTTGTGGGTCTCGGATTGACTTTTATGCCTGCATTCTTCTGGGGTGTCTACTTCTTCATGGCCATGGTCCTAGCTTGGATCTATACATACGTTACAGAAATCTTCCCAACGAAAGTGCGGTCCTCAAGTATTGGTCTTGCTGTAACAGCATCCCGACTTGGTTACATACTGGCCCCACTAATCGCGGCAGCGCTACTACTAACCTTCCCAGGTAATTGGCTCTTCTTCTGGGTGATAGCTGGTCTATTCATGATCTTCCCGTTGCTATCATTCCTGACGAAGCCATATGAGACGAAAGGGAAAGAACTGGAGACTATCGACGAAGAGAAGTAACTTGTTTCAACTGCTAAATCGCCGGATGAACAGGATGTTCACCGGCCCCCTTCTTTTCTTGCATTCAGCAAATATGGTTTGGATCTTACCGAACGATTTAGGACCTTTTATGTCGAAAGAACCCCGAGCACGCATAAGTCTTAATGCTCTTCTTTTCTAACTCATCAAGAATCAGGTTCATTCCTATAGAATCAGAGCTATCATGCCCTGCAATGACGACATAAATTCCTTCTTTTTCCGTTTCTTTCTTGAGGGCCTCAGTCCAATGCATCGTGATAATGGTGCTGACACCTGCACGAGCCAATTTGGGGATGGATTCCGGACCAGGACTAGTACCCCCTGTGAAGAATACGAATTTCTCACCAACGCTGCCTTCTGGGCTTCCAATAAGGATTTCCGGACCTGCACCCACTTTTTCAGCTTCTTGGTATTCAGGAACCTCTAGAAGTGTATCAATCAAGTCGCCCAGTGTCATCGGATCTTTTTCTTTGAGAAACTTCGTCAGATACTGGTAGCCCAACGAATCAGCAGGGGTGTGTGCGCACATGAAAGGCATATCCAGCAGTCGTGCGGCATCTTGGGTTTGGGTGTGGTTTCGGGCTTTTGTAGCCCAATGAACTTCTTTTAACCGCTTTGCCATGGCCGATTCGGCTTGAGCGATTGGTACACCCACTTTTGCCCAGTGTTCAGGCTGAAGCCGCATAACGAAATCTAGTCGTGAGGTGCCAATCCCGTGAGGGTGATGTGCAAGAACCAAGTCAATGGGTTGACCCTTATCACCCAATCGATCCGCTAACACGATTTCACCAGGGGTGATATCTATACCGGCAAGGAGGCTCTTAATTTCACGATCCGCGTCTCCATAGAGTAATCGACAATCCGTGTACGGATTCCAGATGACATCTTTATCGGCAAGCTCCTTCTTTTTCCCTTCGAGTTTCTCGAACTTCTTCTTCGATGACTCAAGGACTTTTTGGACCTTCTTTTCGCCACGAGGATCGGCCTTTATCCCCATGTCGACTATCAAATGATAGATGTCTCCAAGCTTCATGACGAAGCGGTAATCATCTCAAGTAGTTTCAATCTTTCGGATGCGAAAAAAATCGGAATTACTCCGTTTTCCAGTTAACTTTTGAGAATCCCTTTTTTTACCGCATCATCAAGAAGTTCTTGCGTATACTTCCATAATTCGGAGGAACCATTACCCATGTGTTTTTTGGTTTCAATCACTTGTGACTTGCTGATGCTGTGTATTCGCCACGAGCAACCGCCATTAAGGTAAGCTAAGAGAAGGGGTTGAATTGAATCAATCGCTCTGGCGAACATCGCTTCAGGTGTATTCATGGCCTCGAACTCTTCCCATAACACCTTAAATTCATCTTTCTGATCTGCGGGGAGTAACCCGAACAGACGATTGGCGGCTTTCTGTTCACGGTTGTTTTGGTCCTTGGCGTGATCTTTGTCATAGATGAAAGTGTCCCCTGCATCAATTTCGACAACATCATGGATGAGGAGCATTTTCATGACTTTGAAAATATCTATTCCATCGTGGTTGGCGTACTCGCTGAGTAAAAGTGCCATCACCGTGATGTGCCAGGAATGTTCGGCATCCGTTTCTTTACGGCTTGCATCCACCAGCCAGGATTCACGGACCACTTGTTTGAGCTTGTCAACTTCAGCGATGAACTTCATCTGTTGTGCAAGGCGAATGGGATTCATGAAGAGTAGTAAGTACAGGGGTACATAATGCTTTGTTGGTCGCTACCCTTGAGTTACTCATTATCATTGCGTACAATGTAGGTGTCACTAGGTTCATCAGTTTCATCAGATGACATTTCTGTAAGTGGTTCAGTTGGTTGGTCTGTTCCTAGGAATTCTGAGATATCCACATCAACAACACACATCTGTGAAAGTTCTTGGGTTCCTCGTGAATCCATATAGGCTCGCAGGCGTTGTTGGAGCTGGGGGAGATAGCGGTCATAGGCAAGGAGCGTTATTAATGGGATGTAAATGAAGATGAACGGGTTAAGCAGAGTTATCAGCACGATGAACCAAGCAGGGACCCATGGCCAAGAAAACGCTGAGGACGTCGCATAGATTAGACCAATGTAGAATATTACTCCTCCATAGAAGATGATTACCGAAATGCCTGCATATCCTGCTATCAAGTAGGTTAGAATTCGTCCCGCACTGAACAGTTCCTGTGAACCACTAGGTGGCTGGCTGTGAAACAAAATCTTCGTGTCATCGATTAGCCATGAGGAGGGCATGATTATCCCCAATGCCACAAATACGAGAGGAAAAATGACAGCTGCAGTATTCCACACGTTTACTACCATTGGAAGTTCGGGTACCCAGAGTATGAATGCTTGACCGAAATAAGTTGCGACAGTCAAAGAGAGACCAAATGTCAATAATAATGTAAAGACTGCTCGTCGAAACACGGTATAGAGTTCATTAGGTTTTTTCGTGTCGACGCCATAATAGTAAACTTCGCTGCCAGGATTGAGGATTCGGTTCATAGGTAAAACGAGCCATCTGGGAGTGATAGCTGCCATGAGTATGTAGAATGGGATGGCTAATATTGGGATTAGATAGAAGAGAATAAGCCAGTCTGTTACGCTACTTCCCAGGATAAGGGGGACGATATCAAACGATCCGTAGATGAGAAGGGGGAAGATGTAGTTGAGAGTTGCCCAAATCACATCTAAAGTTATCACGATAATCATAACGAGTATGACGAGAAAGTAAGTCTTTCTTTCCATTTGGTTACACCTCGTTAATCCCGTTCTCTAGCAAGGTGCAAAAGCCTACTAAAAGGTTCTTGAGCTCCGTTGACTGGAACTAGGTTTTTGTGGATTCTTCCTTGAATCGAATATCCAGGGTTTCCAGTTCTTGAAGAATTGGCTCGTACAGCTCAGGGACGATTGGAATTTGTACACCTTTGAGCTGGATATCCTCAGAGAGAATCATGTGAGAAGCAATAGCAGCAGGAAGGGCAACGGTGCGGCTCATCGACGAATCTCCATTGGGAATGCCATAGTCTATGAGAGTCGACCGTACATGCTCGCGAGAATTGTCTGAATGCTCAATTGTGAACTGATGTTGCATTACGATCATATCTCGCTCTCCTGGTGCGTACTGTAACTTTTCTTGGAAGAGGGAAACAAGTACATCAATGGGAGCGCCACGGTCAAAAGGAATATCTGCATCTCCAAATAGTCCCAGCCACTCATACCGTGCAATAACCGGGTCATCTGTAGGGAGATTCAATTGTTCAGCAACTTCCTCCTTGACATCGGATCCTGGTGAAAGCTTTAGATATTGGCGCAAGAATCGGCTATAGGACATATCGTGGAGCGTTTGTTCATCTAGTTCAAGGAGCCCTAGTTGTCTAGTGCTGTACATTGTTTTACACCAGCCAGGATACCGAAGGGTTCCACGGAGCATGGTCTTAATGCCTTTGAGGCCATAGATGTCGATGTATTGGAGGGAATCCCGATTCGGATACCCTTCAAAATCACCCAGTTCAGGAACGGATTCCACATGACAACTATTGAACAACTCTTCTCCAGGAATTTGAACTTCTTTTCCATCCCTCAAGAAAAGAGCTGAGTTTCGTCCCGCAAGTAGCACACCACGAGGGCTCCATGAGAGCTTGTACCCAAAGGGATTCGTGTTTGCATCCGGTGCAGGCAATCCACCCGTGAAGCTCGTGAATTCAAGGATTTTACCTCCTTCAGCTTGGGCTTGGTGGATGATTTTCATAGCGGACATATGGTCTTGTCCGGGATCGACCCCACACTCGTTTAGGATAATGATATCAGCGTTCTTCGCCTGACCATCAAGGGTGCGCATCTCATCGGATACATAAGAGGTCGTGACCATGTTCACTTTATGCCGGAGACATTCCCGTGCCACTTGAACATGAAATGTATAGGGTAGCAGCGAAACGACAAGGTCAGCGGGTTTCACCAAGTCCTTGAGGTTCTGTGTTTGCCGACTGATATCAAAAGCCCTAGCTTCTCCGTTCGGGTGATCACCAATTAGATTCATTGCTTTACTTACAGTTCGGCTCGCGACAGTAACGTGGTACTCATGGTTCAACATGTAGTCCACGTAGGGGCGGGCTACTAATCCTGCTCCAAGAACTAAGACCTGTTTCATTTTGTGTTGTCTCCTTGTTTCTGTTTCCTGTGTCTTGTTACAAATACTTATTGAGATACTCGTACTCGGGAGTGAGTTTGCCCTGATACACTATGACTGCTTTCTTGACTTCTGGGGGCAAATCGAGTTTGTCAAAGGGCACAGTGTAATCTGCTTTGACGATGGAGGGAATAAATCGTTGAAGGGTTTCGCTAAAGGATGTTGATGCCTCACGAGGTAATTCAGTTGGGAGATTATCCACCGCCATAACAACCACGCCTTCTCCGGCAATGCCTAGTGGTGCTTCTTCAGTTTCTGGATTATAGACAAAGGTTGGATGGTCGGGTTTTGTGCAGTCGACTGTGAATTCTATAGCTCCATGGATATCGCAACTAATATCGCCAACGATAACCAGCTTTGGGTGTCCTTGCGAATCATTCCATAATTGCTTGAGTTCACCCTTTGTTATCATGCGTGGGTATTTATCTGTCCAGTAAATGCAGTTCATTATCACAGTGAGATGTGGTAGGTATTGGAAAAAGGCTGATTCGTATTTGCCTTTGCCATGTTTATAGTAGTGTTGCAATTCAAAGAAGGCTGACGAATCTATGGGGCATACCGTGTCTTCTTCGCGGAATACAACCTTGTAAAGTAGGTGGTTGTCCGGCACTAATGTGGATAGCTCATCCGGTGTGATGGTCTTGTGAGGAAGCAGATCGAAGATGGCTTGAGCTCCTTTCGAGGTGTTACCATAGCCGATGAAACCAACTACCAAGGGTGCAAGTTCGGGGGCAAATCCCTCGCGCTTGATTTGTTCACCAACAGCTTTAATTGCCGTTTGAAGGTCGTCCATGCCTTCATATTTGTAAGTAGGTTTCAGGGCTCCAAAGGGATTCGGTTTTACACCCTTTTCCAGTAATCTTTCACCCAGTCCACGTAGCGTTTCAGCCATTCCTGCATACCCTGCCCAATTGCCAAAAAAGACCAATCGACGCTCGGACTCTACCTCAACAATACGTTCATAGTCGATGAGGGTGGCACCGACATCGAGAAGTTGTTGTAACATCTCCATGTTGTAGTCTTGTCCCTTGATTACATGGGCAAAGAACAGATACACTTTCCCCGGTTCGAAAATTTCCTTAGGAATTTCTTTAATCCCAAATATGACCGGTATTCCTTTACCCTGTAAATCTCCAATGGAGGCTCCGACTTTCTCATACGTCTTTTCAGGATAAGCGCGTTGAGTAGAGGGTTCCACTACAAATTCGAACCCATGTTCTTTCACCAGTTCTTCAACATCCCGGGGGACGATTGGGGTGCGAAGCTCGAAGGCTTTGTTCTCCTTACGAATACCAACTTTCTTTGTCATAAAACTCCTCACAATTGCGGAGGTGGAGTTTCTCGGTTATTCTCTCAGGTAGAAAAGTCTAGTGGCTGCGCAAAGAAAAATCACCTACGCTGGTTCAGAACAAGGTACAACCTTAAAGTCAAAGTAACACAACTAAGGTGTCTGAGTTGATTCAAATGGTCGACGCAGTGTTGAAGAAAATCGATGAAAACGCCGACAAGTCCATTGAAGCTGTTAAACAGATTTGTAGCATTCCATCTGTCGCAGCAAAAGGCGAAGGCAT
>JAEOTD010000043.1 GCA_016839995.1 Candidatus Hermodarchaeota archaeon | reverse complement strand
CCTTGAATGGTGTGGCTGAGTGGAATGTAATAGAATCTGAGATATGGTGAGAGGGTGAGTTGGGTATGGGTACCGAGATTATCAGAAAACACATAACTATTGATAAGACAGAAATCTTGGCAAAGAGTCCCATGAAATCAACTCAAACCAAGCTGTGGCATTTCACTCAAAAAGACTTACGCTACCAGCAAATTTCTTCCTTGAGAAATCAAAAAGGAGCTAGAGGGATTTGTAGTTCTCGATTTCTTCTGACGTGATATGTTTCAGAATCTGGTTTTTATGAGCCATGACGAATCGACAGGATGGATCGCCCATGGCGCGACAGGTGATTTCACGGGCTTGTAAGGGAATGCCAAAGCTCTCTTCACACCACCCGGCTGAATAACCTGCGTTGAAGAAGCATCGAGGGGAATGTGTGTGTTCATTTTTCTTGACAGAGGCTTCGACCTCAAAGGAATTGAGATGATCGTAAACAAGCAGGTAGTTTTCATCAGGTGATGGATTACTGATTGGAAAGATATCGACGTGGGCAAACCCGCGAAAACTAAACTGAATGGGCCCAGCAGAGAGCATGCCTACGGGATCCTGGACATTCATACGTTGTTGATAATCGCGAGCATCTAATTGTCCGAAAGATTTGGCCACCTCATAGATTATGAGGTCAGCTAGTTCTCCACTCCCGGAGAGAGCAATTCGTTCTCGCATAGCTGTTACAAATTCAGCAGGGAGGGCCACGTAGCGTTGATTGCCAATAAGGAACTTGCCTTCTTTGGGTAGCCGTCGGGAGGTTTGAAAATATTTTGTTACAAAATCTTCCGCTTTTATGAATTCAGCAAGCATGTTCTTTGGAACTGTGACAGATTCCGGTTCCTTTTTCAATCTAGAAGTTGGCAACTTCAGTAGGCCACCCAGCAAATTACTCGGGGAGTTGCTAATTCTTAAACGTTTATCAAAACAAAGAAATTTTTGATGCTGATTGCGAAAAGGACAAAATTGTCAGAATGGTTTTGCGGTTAGTTTCTTCGAAATAACCTGTGTAAGTGATGGTCCTCTAGATGTTGAAGACTTATTCTTTGATAATCAAGCGGTCAAGCGCTCCTGAGGCATTGAGTTTCTCGATGGCTACGGTGTATTGTTCGTCATTATTGATCATGGTGTTGCATGCATCTTCTCGCATATGTGTGCCGGGTTTGACTTGCACTGATACTTTGGTGGTAGGAAATTTGTCCTCCACGGCTTTTCGAATAACTATGCCAATGACAGCACCCATTGGGCATTGGGGCACAGTTGGTGCAAATTGGATGTGGATTTCGTCTTCTTTGATGGTGACATCTTCTTCGGTCACCAAACCCATTTCTACCACGTTTATGGGATGTTCAGGGTCTAGAACCCGTCGGAGGACATTCATGACATCAGCTGTTTCCATAATCGTCAGCTTCCTGTTGGATTGTCGTTCCGGAGTAAAGCTAACCTAAAAAAGCTGTGGTTTCTTGAATTCAGTCAGCACTGCGTAGCCTTTAGGAAGATAATACAATTTTGTGTGAGTGCAGCAAACCTTATCTAGGTTCGATAGCTCAACTAGAGTTAGAAGGGTTCCCCTACTTTGTGGTGGGTAACATGACGCAAGAAGCTGCTGACAAAGGCCAACGTTCAGAAGAACTCAAACGCCAAATTGAAGCCCTGACTACCAATCTTGTCGATGCCATCGATGTTCTGGTTCGTGATCTTCAACGTAGTTTGATGATGATTGCTGACCGGGTAGAGCAACGGATGGAACAAATCGGATTTGGACGTCTGAGTGGACCGATTGTCAACGATGTTAGAGAAGGTGTGACTTCGGAGTCCAAACGGTTCAGTGAACAGGCTCGAGCCAAAATCCAGGAAATTACTCAAGCAAAGGCCGGATTATCAGGAGCAGCAGATGAACTTAGCGCCCTAGCGTCCATGACCGAGTCAGAGCGTGAGGAGCTTCGAAGACGTTTACAAGATGAAATTTCTGCATCACAGAAAACACGTGAAGAATTAGAAAAGGAATTGGCAGATGCCCGTGTAAAGATAGCAGACTTAGAAAAACAAATGCAATCCCGATCCACAAGGGATGCACGACGCATCGACAAGCTCCAAGCAACCAGCAAACAGCTATCAGAATCCCTGAAACAAGCTGAAGCGGAACTCTTGAAGATTCAAGAAGATAGCCGAAAAGCTCTCAGTGAACGCGAGGCAGCAGTAAATCAACTCGATGAATTAAATGCCAAGCTTGCAGCATCTAACGCTGCAGCCGCTACGGCGGCCTCTGCCGCAGCAACTTCAACGAAGAAACTCGAAGACCAAGTCAGTTCGTTGACTTCTGAGCTTGAGCAGGCGCGTGCAGCTGAAATCGCTGCAAAGAAGGAAACAGAATCGCTATCCACAAACATGGAAGAAATGAAAGCCAGTTTACAGCAGATGGAATCAGAACGAAACGCTGCTCAATCCAAGCTTCAAGATCTTGAAACCCAAATGAAAAGTTTCGAAGAGAAAGCATCGGTTGCAGAGCAGCAGCTTCAAACTTCAGAAACTAAGCTTGAAACTGCTAATCAGGAAATCGTGGAGCTCAAACAATCAGTGGAAAGCCTTGAAGAAGTGAAGGCAGAAGCTCAAGTGGACACAGAACGAATCACTGAAATGGAACAGGAACTGAAAGCAGCCCAGAAAGCAACTGCTAAGTCTTCCAAACAAATCGCTGGCCTAGAAGCCCAAATCCAAGAACTGACAAGTTTGAAGGAATCACAAGAAACCAAGATTGCCGAACTGGAAGAAGAACAAAAAGGCTTATCGGCAGTTACTCAAGACCGAGATTCGCTGACTAAAGAAAGAGATGATCTTGAAAAAGAACTGGAGAAAACTCGGGCAGAATTAGAGAAGATGAAAGAAGACTACGCTCGATTTGCAGAGATTCGAGATCGACTTAACGCCTTAGAAGCCCGAAGTCAGATTCAGGATATTCTCCTCAAGAAGGATCAGCACTACATTGTTTTGACAGCATTTGCCACAAAAATCGTAGAAGGCAAATACAACGTTTCAGCGAAAGACCTCGGCTTTAGCCCCTCATTAGGGATTTCATTGGCTGCTTGGTTAGACAAATTCTTCCTCGATTTGAAGGAAGAGGAATTGGTAACCATTCACCGAACGGCCGGCCGGGGACTACCCTCAGCTAACATTGAAGTCACACAGAATGGTCGACAGCTTTTTGAAGAGGCAAAACAGAAGGCAGCCCTCTAACCCTAGTTGGAGAGCCTTTTATGCCAAAAATCGCTGACCGCTATTCCCGATTTGTCGTACTCCGAGATATTGGACAAGAGGGCTTCAAGAAGATCCGGAAAGCCCGGATCGTCGTGGTAGGAATTGGCGGATTGGGTAGTATCTCAGCGACGAAACTCGTTACTTTGGGAGTTAAACACCTTCGCATCGTGGATCCTGATATTGTTGCACCCTCAAATCTGCAACGCCAATTTCTCTATCGAGAAGAGGACGTGGAAAAGCCCAAAATTCACCTTG
This sequence comes from Candidatus Hermodarchaeota archaeon, assembly GCA_016839995.1. Classification (GTDB taxonomy): domain Archaea; phylum Asgardarchaeota; class Hermodarchaeia; order Hermodarchaeales; family Hermodarchaeaceae; genus Hermodarchaeum. The sequence goes on along the minus strand of JAEOTD010000043.1, from coordinate 2,695 downwards.
CAGCACGACGTTTACAACCGCTAAATCCAGAAGTGACCATTGAAGCCGTTGAAACCCGGCTCACCAAAGATACGGTTGATGGAATTCTTGAAGGAATGGATTTAGTTATCGATGGACTTGACCGTTTTACTCCACGTTATCTCCTTAATGAAGCCTGTTGTAAACGTGGGATTCCGTATTTCTTTGCAGGAGCCTTGGGAGCTACGGGAAACCTTACGACAATCCTCCCAGGTAAGACTGCTTGCTTAGAATGCGTCTATGGTGGCGTCGATGATGCCCAGCAACCCACCTGCGAAACTATTGGAGTCTATCCGACTTTGTTGGGTGTAGTAGCGAATATCCAGGTCCATGAAGCTATTCGCTATATCCTTGGATTACAACCTCGATTAGCAGGACATCTGCTATTTGTCGATCTCAATAGCCTTCGATTTGATCAATTTCCCATTGCACGACATGACGACTGCCCAGTATGTGGAGAATGCCTATCACCCAGCTGATGCTAACCCGCCAGTGTTTTCAGAGCTTCTAGCAAAGTGTCGACTTCTTCAACCAGATTGAAATAATGAAAACTTGCTCGCACATTTCCATTATATAGATCCAGCACATCAAGAATTCGCATTAATGGCTGGCAACAATGGTGACCAGCCCGGGTGAGAATTTTCCATTGAGAATCTAATGCAAGACTAACATCATAGGAGCCCCAACCTTTCACATTAAAACAAACAGCACCAACCTTCCATGTCATATCATCCTTCGGCCCATACACAATGAGGTTGGGAATGTCACGCATTCCATCCAACAGATATTTTGTAAGTTTATGCTCATGTTCTGCTACCCGTTCAACTCCAATACGATTGAGGTATTTGACGGATGCCCCCAAAGCGATTAATCCAATGATATTAGGTGTTCCTGCATCCCATCGACGGGCACGGTGGTCACCGCGGAGCATATAGTCGTCTGCTGTTACAGAGCTAATCATTCCGCCCCCAACTTCCGATGGGGCCATCCGACGTAATAGCTCCTCACGAACGAATAAACCACCTGTACCAGGTGGACCTAGAGGCCCTTTATGACCGGAAAAGGAGTAGAAATCACATCCAAGTGCTTTAACATCGAGGGACATGTGCCCTGCTCCCTGAGCGCCATCAATGAAAACCAAGCAATTTGGGTTTGCTGATTTAATTGCACGAATAATTGCTGGAACATCATGTTTAGTTCCCATTGCATTTGATGCGTGTTGAAAAGCAACGAACTTGGTGTTTTCATCCACAGCTTCAGCAAACATCTCAGGCAGGAGGCGCCCTTCTACGGTAGGCGTGATAGTTTCAAATTGAGCTTTAACATGTTTTGCGAGACGTAACCAGGGTAAGAAATTCGAATGGTGTTCTAACAGTGTTGTTACAATTTTATTCTCTGGTGACCAATCCACAAGAGGAGGTGCAAACTTGAAGCCAGTATCCCATCGATTAAGGAAAGGATGTTCGAGCGCATAAGCTACATGATTCGCTGCTTGAGTCTGATTTCTAGTAAAAATAAATTCTTCAACATCACAACGAAGTAATCTTCTCGCTACTTCCTCCCGGGCAGCATCACACACCTGAGACGCTTTTGCAGCAATAGAATAAGCCCCCCTTTCAACGTTTGCACAATATTCTTCAAAGTATTCAATAGTCGCATCAATAATTGGGCTGGGTACCGGAGTGGTGGCGGCATTGTCCAAATAGATGAATTGGTTAGTAATCGGTAAGTCACGACGCATGTCTTCTGGCTGCATAAAAGACCTCCATTATCAGGATCAGTATTGACCCTTACACACTTCGCCCTATAGAAGATTACCCTCAAAATCTTCGTGCTAGTTATAGATTTTCGCTAGTCGGTTAATTCGTTTTTTGAGGTAATTGCTGGTAACCGTTTACCCATGAGTTCAAGAAACATGGTGTCACGTTTTAACGATTTTTCTGCTTCGATGGTCTGATCATAACTGAGAGTATATAGTGTTTTGATGGTTTGAACATTGCTTCGAATTCGACCTAGACTTTGTTCATAGCGAGCAAGTGAAAGGGTTGTCCCATAATAGATTCCAACATCTGCTTCAGGTAAATCGGTACCCTTCTCAATCAAACGCTCTGAGGCAAACAGAGCCACGACGTCTCCCGCTTTGAAGGATGAAATTTGCCTATATTGCGTGGATCCACTCATTTTTCCATGAACATAACTACTTAGAATCCCTTTCTGGGTTGCCAGATTTGCGAGGTGCCGTGTCATCTCAACGAATCGACATAAAATAAGCATCCGTTTCCCTTGACTGGCAAATCGTTCGAGCCAATATAGAAGGCGTTGTTCTTTTTGATCTGGAACTTTATTGTGAGTTCGTTCCTCTACTTGCTCCTGGATGTGAGTGAAATCTGTGTTGGAGAGTAAAACCCGATTAGTGACTCCATTGATGAACCTTCGGAATGACGAGAAGGTTCCTTCGAGGAGATGTTGGCGAGCCACCGTCATTAACAGATAAGCTTGGGCAGCACCAAGAATATACACCACTTGTTGCTCATTTCCCACATAGTGTTCTCGGAGCTTCTTCTGGGTCCCGTTCTTTCTGAGGAGATCAGTTATGAAAAGTAATATGCGGTCACCTGGGATTTTGGGAGTTCCCGTAATGAGCTGATACGCTTTATTCAATTGTTTCAGCTGTGCT
>JAEOTD010000042.1 GCA_016839995.1 Candidatus Hermodarchaeota archaeon | reverse complement strand
CCTGGGGGCAAAGTGACTACTTGTGGTTTTCTTGTGGAAGAGGTGTTCCACAACGCGGACAGTAGGTCTCAAAGGGTTCAAGTAATTGTTTTCCACATTGTGGGCAATTGCGAGCACTCCTGTGTATGGAGTGTGCTGTTGAAGGTTGTTCTTCATTCTGGTCTTGTAGTCCCCAACAAAAGAGGGGTGGCAGAAATAGAAAGATGAGCAAGGGGAAACCGGGGATGATAAAGAACAGCGCAATCATGAGTATAGTGAGTGCGATACTGACGATACTGATTATTGTCATTCGGTTCATGGGCGCGTTCCTCAAATACAGTGTGAAGATCATTACAGTTGTTGTGGAAGTTCTTCAGCATGCTCTGAAATTTGGCGAATAATATATCGGCTTTTACGTATTGCTACTTTTGCACTGAAATCCGCATAATGAATCTCTTCACGGGTGAGTGGACTTCTGCGTTTAGTTTTCAGCATATCCTTGACGTCTTCTAGGTAATGCAAGGTTTCACGAATTGCACTCAAGGCTTCAGTTGAAGCCCCAATAACTAGCTGAGCCAGTTCTTTTGCGGGAGGAATACCTACGACATCTGAAAGCTGATTCCGGACCTCTATAAAATAATTCTTCACTTCCACAAGGATAACTCGGAGCTGCTCAGCAGCTTCTAGGACCGATTTGAGGTCTTCACCTGTTGTAGTTTTTTCGATATCAGCAATTTGAGTTTCAAACTGATCAATGACGAGTTCGAGTCGATCTTGCAATTGGAGCGCATGGTCATGGCTCATAGTATTCACTACGTATTACGAAGACTTAACCTTCTCTATCTTGATGAGGTCGAGGTCCTTTAGGATTTTTGTGAAACGATCAATGGTGTCGATATCGGCAATTTCACCGAATTCGGCTTCAAGGGCGGTTTGGATTTCGTAGAGGTTTCGGTGGCCATCCATGAAGTTAGTTAATTCAAGGAGAACTTCTACAAAAAAGGGCTGAACTTTTTGTTGGATGCGGAGCCAGTCGGTATCCTCTGGTTTGGTGTGCCGTATTAGCTCTGAGAAGTTGAGTGGGCCTTGAAATTTTCGGCGTGGGCAAAGGGTCTTTGCCGTTCGTTCTTTCTTTCGGAGGACTAATCGTTTCAAGGGTGCGTAGCCAATCGACCGGGATAATAGGTCCTCTACTTGCCGGAGTTTCCGAACTTCTTCTTGACGTTCCTGGGCCAAATCCTCAAGCATTAGATCGATGAAGTTGTGTAATTCCGAGTCATGTGGACTAAGGACCTTCACACTTTGTAAGGCAACACTTTCTCGACGAGTTATTTGCCGCACACTTTCCATGGCTTTGCGAAGTGTCCGGGCGAGTAAGGCTCCCCGTTCCGATTGTGCGATGGTTTGAATGGCCTCGTGTACATAACGCTGGGTAGTTTGAGTAATTCGCGTATGGGCATTGGCATGAACCTGAGTTGCAAGGAACATTGCATCGTCTGATTCAGCATAGGCTTGTGTAAGAAGGGTCATGATGACCGCATATCCAACCCGCTGGAGCTGAGTAGTGTCAATCTTGTCCAGGGTATCAAGGTTACTATGATAGAAGGCATCTGGCCAGTGGTTCAGCATGGGACAGGGCACATTGAAAGTTGGATTAACGAAAATCGTGTGGTCACTTCGCCAGTCATACTTCTTCACCTCATAATGAAAAGGGTGGTTACTCCCATCGGGGGAGATGAGTTTGGGTTCCTTCGCTGCAGCTGAAAGATGGTATTCCAAGAGATCATTTATGAAGCTTGGAAGAGAATCGGGGGTTCGATGTAAATTCAAGGACCCACCAACAATCGCTGAATCGGCTCCAACCATGTCACAGTTAATCGCACTAATCATTCGTGGGGCAAGCTCAGGGTGTGCATGGAAATATGCAATGGTGCCATAAAATTCTGGAACCCACAGAAAGCGAATGGTGCGTAGTGGGGCTGGAAGCTTACCCTCATTGATGAGGGTCGTGATAACTCGTGCCAATTCCATGAGTAACGCACTGCCACTCGCATTATCATTGGCTCCAGGGCGAGGATGACATAGATGAGCAATAAGCACAACTTCTTCTCGAAGGAATTCAGTTCCTTCAATGACGGCCGACAGGACACGTTGCTCTCCATTAAATAGTTCAGCATCGATTTTTGCATGAACCAGAACTTCAGGTTCCGTTTCAATCAAATGCCGTAACCGGGACCCAACTTGTCCAGACACTGAGAAGGCAAATCCGACTTTATCCTTTTCCTTCGTGTTGGGCCAAATCCCTAGGTATTGAATAAGGTTCGGGTGCTTACTGCGTTTTTCTAGTGGAGGAAAATGAATTGTACCAATCGCTCCCCGTTTATACACGGCTTCTTGTTGCACTTCTTTTGCTCGTCCAGAAGTGAGGACAATTTTGCCCTTTACATCGATTCGCCGATAATCCTTCTCGAATGTTCCGTCTTCAACGTACACGACAGGTGCAACAATGTCTGCGGATTGACTATGGGCCACCACACTGACTGGAGTTTCAGCGAAACGAGCTAAGAGTTCCTGTTGCGGACTAACAAGATGCAGTTCACCATTCGCAACACGCCACCCCAACGGAGCTGTCCATTGCCAAGTATTGGTTTTTCCATCAGCGGGGTATACTTCTACTTCCGTGCGAATGCCTGGGAATTTATCGACGATTTCTTTGACATAATAGACGGCATCATGAAATCCAGGTGATGCTTGGATTCGGTGGAACCGGATGATCTCAGAAACGTAATCCTTTGCGATGGTCCCGGATAACTCCTCGAGGATAATCTTGTGGAATTTGGTGTGAAACACTGCGCAATGTCCTCCATTGGAAGCTGTGCTCTCTAAACCTACAAAAGCCTAACCTTTTCAGACTGTTAAAAGTTGAATCTCTTCTCTGCGTGCTCAGTTTTTGATTTAGGTTTCTTGAATGCACCTAAATTATCCGCAACTGGGTTTCAAACTCAGGTTGAAAGGACACCATCTTTAAAAGTTATTGAGATAATGGAGAAAACAAGAAGGTGAGGGTACTGTCCGCCCGCCTACAAGTTTACGACGTCGTTGAAACCGGGGAACTCATGGAGCTCACTGTCAAAGGCGAGCTTAAAACCGAACTCAATACAGAGCGAGTGCTAATTATCGTCGATGATGATGATCGCAAGATTTGGCTCTGGAAAGGCGCTGAAGCTGGAGTACGCAAGAAGTTCATTGCAGCCCGACAAGGCCAAGCGGTGCGAAGCCAACGTGGGCTAGTATACAAGGTTTTATCGATTGATGGAGGCGAGGAACCCGATGGGTTTCTTGCACTTCTTGGAGTGAAACCCAAACCAGCAGCACCCAAAAAGGAAGTTGCCGTCCAAGTTGAACTCCCTGATAAAACAATGGATTTTCCTGACGAACCCCCACCTAAACCTGTTATGCCAAAACCGAAGCCTGCTCCCAAGAAAGCTCCTAAACCCCAGCCGGTTGCTAAACCCATTGCAACAACGCAGCTGGGCACCGAATATAATGGCGCCGAGCAACAGTGGCCACAACGAACCTCAACATCAAGCATTGTACCGGCTCCCGCGCAAGACGATATCGTCGGACGAGTTGCAAACACGACTCCTCCACCAGGATATAGTAGGGAATTGGTTATTATCGGTCAAGAGGTATTTACGAGCGTCGATCGAACCGTAACGTTTCTAGGCAAAACTCAGACCACCTCCCAGCTAGAACGAACTCGAACCTTACCCGATGGGCCTTTCTTTGGTGGCGACTATACACCCCGTATTCTCGTTGAAGATGGTCGGGTGCTGGCTACTGAGTTTCTTAAGAAAAGTAATAAGAACTCACATGGTCTTCGCGATGCCGTTGCTGAGGCTGATGTCAGCGAGTTAATAGATATCTTCAAGATTACAACTGAAACAGCAGAGATTGAACCGAAAAAGGCGAAGAAAAAGAAGAGCAAGACGAAGAAATCATAATAGTGGGTTCTCGTGAGTGGTTCTCCGTTCAATCATATTTTGATTCAGTATTTTACTAACTAGCTCGAATGATTGCAAAAGTAAAAAAGGTGGCATTTGGTAGCTCTCATCAATTGTTACATCTTGGTGAGTAAGATAATGTCTCAGAAATGTCGCCGTTGTGGCGCAACCCTGAAAAAATCCGCAAAATTCTGCACAGTTTGTGGTAACGCCGTGGCAGGTGCCAAAGCCACTCCCAGCTCCCCTACTACCGTTGATGCTTTGAAGTGTAGTAATTGTGGGAATCCTGTCAAGGAAGGAGTAAAGTTCTGTACTAAGTGTGGCTCTGTTATTGAAGAGAAAGCACCTCAAGCCCCCGTTACGTTAGCATCTAATGTCTGTCCTCATTGCGGTTATGGCAAAAATCCCGAATCGTCCAATTATTGTATAAATTGTGGTCAAGCCATGATTTCACCGGCTGCACCACAACAACCATCTGAACCTCAACAATCTGCACCCAGTCCGGCCTCTTCAACTCGAACCTGCCAAACCTGTGGGCGGGAGGCTACTCCCAAATCGAAATTCTGTATCTATTGTGGAGGTCAACTTTCTACAGTCACTCAATCCACGAATGTGGCAGAAGCTACCTCAAGTAAACCGGTTACTGCTGTGAAGCCCATTCCGGTTCCTGCAAAGGTCCTGGCTAGTTTGATGGCTCGTGGACGCCAACTAGCCCTCGAAGAAGAGTATGTCAAACATGGCTCTGAATCCGACGAACTCCTAGAAGAATTGAGTCAAGCTGCCAGTGACAGTGACTTTGAACTTGAAGAACTCATCGACACCTACATCAATGAACACAGTGAACTTGAGCGACTCGAATCACTCCACAAAAAAGGAGAGGTCAGTGAACGTGTCTATGATCGATTGGTCAAAGAATACGACGACAAACTAAGCCGTATGGATGAACAAATCAAAGAAGGGATCACCCAACTCCAATCCTATCAGGCTCAAATCCATCTCGACCACGCTGAAGCCAAAGAAGAGCTAGACACCCTGAAAACACGCCATCTCATTGGGGACGATGAAATCAAAGGTGCTAGCGACGAAGACAAGGTTTCTGAAAAAACTACACGCCTCAACTATGCCCTTATCGCCTGTGAGTATATTCTCAAGAAAGAATCCGCGATGCGGAACGGTCCACTTACTCGCTTTGAAGTCACCGAAACCACCGTTGCTGATTCCAAAGTCACCTCAACCGAATCAGAAGACGTGAAAGTAATTAAAAGTAAGGAAAAAGTTGGGGAAGAGCCTAAGGAAGAGGTCAAGGGCTCCGAGTCTACATCAAGTCAACCAGCTGAAGATTCTGAATCAGGGAAAATCTGTCCTCAGTGTGGACGTGTGACTGCATCCGATGCAAAATTCTGCATTCACTGTGCAGCTACACTCTAAATCACTCTGAATCCTTCGCAAGGGCATTTATTACATCCAGTTCTTCGAAGAATGCATCAGTCATTTTCGCTCGATACTCAAAGCCCCCCAATCCTGAGGTTAACATGAGGGGACGAACCTCCGTAAGGAGCTCGTCACGAGTACGCAGTTGGACGTCTGAAATTTCTTTGAGATCCTCTGCTCCCAGTTGACCACCAACGACATGAGCTAAAAACACATAGGAAACCCAAGGAACAGCAGGATGGTTTCCACATTTCAAAAGTACATGGGATTCTAGAACAAAACGGTCAACCTCAACTGCAAATCCCGTTTCTTCCCGTGACTCCCGTTGTGCTGCGGTAATTAGGCTTTCTGAGGGTCGAGCTCCACCTGAAGGTGCTCGTAAAATTCCACTGTTGGCGTAAGCATGCTTTTCGATGACTACAAACTTGCCTTCATGCTGTATGAAAATCGTGACGTCATGTCGCCGTCCTCGTTCCAGAGTCCATTGGACAAGGGAAAATTCCTCAGGTTGCATCTCAACTTCGAAATCTACGCGTCTGGGTACACCATATTGCTTACGTAACGTCGCTAGTTCAGCGGCGTAGTCCTCATGAGCCACGCAGAAAAACCTCACAGAGCACAACGGAGATACTACCTAAAAGGCTGATGGACGAGCTATCCTCTCTAGCATCATTCGCAGTGATAAAAAATAATGGGGAAGGACGGGCCTGGCAACCCGTCCCGTCGACCTTACGTTGTCTGTTCGGTCGATTCCCCGGAGGCTTTGGGCTCTTCTTCTGGCTTTTTGGATCTTAGCTGCAATTCTAAAATTCCGTTTCGAAATCGAGAAGTGGTAAGTTCAACCGGGATTGGAAGTTCCAGTTCCCGGAAAATTCGTCCCTGCACCCAGAGCTGTAATTGCTGCCCATTCACGTTAACTTGGACATCATGCTCGCTAGTTGCAGGGGTATCGAAGATGGCTGTATAGCCATCAGGGGTATCAATAATATCAATCAGGAACGCATCCGAATCGAGCTTGAACTCGGCCTGCAAGTCAGGAAAGGGTTTATCGGGAGTCAATGGATCCGGAATCGG
>JAEOTD010000041.1 GCA_016839995.1 Candidatus Hermodarchaeota archaeon | reverse complement strand
CCTTTTTTCTCCTAATGGTAAAAGTCCGGAGTTCATCATCAAGGAAGGTTATGGTGTCCTGGGCTTGAGTCCGTAGGGTGTCTTTTATTGTGTCGTAATCGTCATTTCCGAAGCAGGCAACAATTGGGCAATCAAGGTTAGCCTCTTTGAGTTTCTCAACTATCGGAATTATACTGCGTGAATTTCCACGGTTAACCAAATCTCCAGCCAGAAGGAAGAGATCCAGTTTAGGTGGGAGTTGTCGCAAGGATTTGATGAACAATCCTTGGTACTGGGGCCAATGAATGTCGCTTGTGGCAGCAATCCGCAGCTAGTTTTCTCTCCTTTCAAATGATGATGAAGATAGATCCTAACAGAAAGGTCAATAATCCCAGGTAAGCTCCGATTTTATCGAAGAAACTTGCTCGTGCGGCTCTCTCTTCTGTATTCCGAAGAATCAGGATTGCAGAAATCGCCACGCAGAGTGACGCTGGAATTACGAGGATTATGTAAAGTGGTCCTGTCCAAATCAGCCCCAGCATGTTGGCTATCCAGGGTGTCAGGAAGCTAACAATTCCAATTATGTTACATATTGCAGCAAGAATTGCAGCTTTCCGAATTCCATATTTCCGGGCTATTGTTTGGACATCTCGTAAGGCATCGCCTTCAATATCCTCAATCCCTTTGATTATCTCGCGCCCCTGTAAAACACTAGCAGCTGTAATGAAATAGACGAAGATGACTGGTGGAATGAACAAATAGGTGACTAAAGCTCCGTAAAAGAGACCAAAGGCGAAACTGATTGCCACCGTGAAGTTTCCCCAAAGTCCCATGACTTTTCCTTTTGCCGCATACACCAAACCTACCACCGCGAATATGGCGGCAAGAGCGACGGTCCAGATGCCGATAAAAGAGTATGGGACAGTAAAGACGGAAAACAACAACGATAACAGGATGAGGATTACCGTCCATGCTTTCGCTTGGCGAATGGTGATTTGTCCACTTGGTAATGGGCGATCTGGGCGGTTAACCTTGTCAACTTCCAAATCGTAGATATCGTTGACGACGTTTCCTGCGGCTGCCATGAAGATGTAAGTCGAGGCTGTAAGGAGCAATACAATAAGCAGTTCAGGAATTGTCCAGCGAATTAATCCAAAGTTGACGATGATGAAGTAGTTGGTTGTAAGAACGCCAATAATGGCAGTAAGGCTGCCGAATAGGGGGTTGGCTGGGCGCATAATGGTGATGAAGGGTTTCACTTTCATGGTCAACGCCTTACCAGTAAAGTGAGCATTAACGCTTCTTTCTTAAATAGGACGCGGCAACTTGCTGAATCCTACGAATACTTTCAGTGACCTCTCTGAATGGTGTCTGTCTGTTGAAACAGATTATCACGAATACCTAAAAAAGGGGTGAAACCCGCATGGAATGCAGGGAAACGGCTTGTCGGACGAAAATTCACCTTCTAACTTTGAATCGTATCACAAGAATGTGTTATTTCAACTGGGATATCTTGTTCAAAACCAGCATACACATCCCTTTTCACTAACGGTTCAGGATCTTTCCAACCTCGTTGTCATGGGTCCAAGGGCTCATGACATTTACTTCAATCTGCTTGTCCAACTCTGTGATGATCACCGGATTCCCGTTCTTGTAGTAAAAGGGTTTCACTCTGAGGGTCTTGAAGAACAGGTCTGTGAGTCCCCTTTTTGGCATCTCGACCTAGAAACCGATGCCATCACCTTCAATCCATTTGACCTCGCTCAAGGGCAACACCCCTCTCGGCAAATTAGCATCCTAATCAGCCTACTAGAAGAGTTTGTGCCTCTTTCACCAACAGCCCGAAACCTTTTCCATGTAATAATTTGGCGAACCATCTTATCGTCAACCACACCCACTTTTGAATTCCTCCAAAACACTCTCCCCTTCTATCAAAGCCATAACGGTCCCTATTATGAAATAAGACGATTGCTGGACGCCATTCCACATAATCTATTCAGTGCAAACTATGACAATCTCGCCTTATCAAAAATCCAGCACCTCCCCACCATCATATCGGGAAACGACGCACCTGTTACAACGCTTTCTTTCAACTTGCTTCTCCTGAAACTCCTTGCCCAAGAAACCGATAACCTTCCTCCTCTCTTCTTAGTTGATCCACCCAATCTAACTCAGCAATTACTTACGTGGCTTAGTACAAGGTATGCAATGGCAAATACTCCGCTTGTAATCTTTGAAACCCAAGACCAAAGCACTAACGTTCCCCTGATTCAAACAGGGAATTTCATTCTCACTGGTGGCCTCGACGAAGCCTTATCTCCACTACATAAACAATTAACTGAAAGTGAACTCCACTTTCTGAACGTTAACAGCGATCAAGTTGCAGTACGGCTTCAAAGTGAACCGGCAACCCGCTTCATTACAATTTTCTGAAACACAAACACGCAAATCGGGATTTTCCAGTGTACCCTACTTGAGGTTGCCTAGTTTCTCATCAATGCGTGAAATAAGGTCTTGGTTGCCCAAACGTTCATACATCGACCGGGCTTGTGCATAGAGTTCTTTGGCCTGTGATACTTCACCAATAGAAGCATGGTGGTCTGCAAGTTCCTCCAAGTTCTCGCCTTTCTTTTGGAAATATGCGCCCATCTGGTCACTTGGTTTTGACAAAAGAATCACCTACATATCCTTCAGATTATGTTCCTCTTGAACTTACCTACGTAATCCCTAATTGAACTGTTAGGGGACTAAGCGCGTCCGGTCTCGGGGGAACAGAACAGCTTCTCGGATATTGGAATATCCCAGCATTTGCATCGTCAGTCGTTCGATCCCAATTGCTAGACCCCCATGAGGTGGAGCACCAAATTTGAATGGCTCTACATAAAATGCAAAGGTCTTCGGGTTCAAACCAGCCTCTTTCAGTTTTTGGACCAACATATCGTATTGGTGAATGCGTTGACTTCCCGTTGTCACTTCCATCCCCCGGTACACCAAGTCAAAACCCCGTGTGAGGGTTGGGTCACTTTCTAAAGGTAATGTGTAGAACGGACGGATGGTTGTCGGGTATCGTGTTAAGAAGAAGAATTCTTCCCCAGTTTCCTCTTTCACCCGCTGATAGAGTTTTTCTTCACCTTCGCTAGGAATATCTGAATCAGGAGGAAGATCCAGCCCTTCCTCTCGTAACATCTCGATGGCTTCTCGAACCTCAATTCGCCGTATAGGTGTCTTTGGAACAGTGATATTTGCTCCTAACGCTTCAAGCTCGTTCTTACAACTCTTTTTCACAGAAGAGAACGTCTCGACAAGCATTTGTTCTTCGAGCTGCATGACTTCTTCTTCACTCTGAATCCACGCCATTTCATAATCAAAACTGGTGTACTCATTCAGGTGACGTGGCGTGTTATGCTTCTCTGCACGATAAACAGGGGCAACTTCATAAACCCGGTCAAAGCCTGCGACTAAACACAACTGCTTGTAGAATTGAGGGCTCTGGGCAAGAAATGCCTTACGTTCGAAGTACTTTACCTCAAATAAATCCGCCCCACCTTCTGTTGCAGTAGCTACAATTTTCGGAGTATGGATTTCACGAAACCTTTTTCCTTCCAAGAATTGGCGCATGTGAGAGACAGTCATATGTTGAACTTTGAAGAGGTACTGTGCTTCAGTACGGCGTAAATCAATTACTCGGTTATCAAAACGGGTTCCAATGTCTGCTTCGACTTTACCAGAAGTATCCAAAGGAAGGGTTGCAGGGGCTGAATTTACCAATATGATCTGTTCGGGAATTAGTTCAACGCCACGTTGCGCTTGTTTTTCCGCCTTGACTTGACCCTTTACAACAACTGCATATTCATTGTCTAACCGGTCCAACATTTCAAGCAGTTCAGGAGCTGATTTCGCATGAGGAAGGGTACATTGCGTGATTCCCTCCCGGTCACGAACTAGAAGAAAACTGATTTTTCCCAATCGGCGGATTCGCTGCACCCACCCTGCAATTGTAATGGATTGTCCGGCCATCTTCGGGTTCAGTTCATTTGAATAATGACTCGGTTGAAGTGTCTCTGGTTCAGATTCTTTAAGCGACTTGGATTTTGGTGTTATCTTCATCAACTCCTGCGGTTCCTCGGTTAATACGTGTCTTAAACGTTTCTTCCTCATATCTTCAGAGCTTTTGGGGGAAAACCTCTCGAAGTTCTTTAATGAAATCCTTGGCTTGAGGTATATGAAGGGCTTCAACGGTTTTTTCAGCATGATCCATAAATGGTTGAAATGCTTCTACAGGAAATCCAGATTTTACTAACTGTGCTGCGTGTAGTGCAGTTGCCAAGCGATCTGCCGCCTCAACTAGGCGCGCTTCCAAAGAGGTTCTTTTTCGATAAGCTGACCAGGCTTCACTTACTGTCGGCTGAAGTTCTGCTGGGAGATAGGTCAGAATTTGGTTCATGGCGTTATCTTCTGCTTTTTCCTTTGCTTCTCTAATTTCTGGATCTGCTCTTTGAGCGCTCATGGGTATGTCACCAATTACTGCTTCCGGTGCGTCATGAATTAGTGCCATTAAGAGCACTTGGTGTAAATCCACGGATTCCTTGGTCTGCAGGGCTAGTAGATATGCTAGAATTGCTGTTGTGTGTGAATGTGCCGCAACATTTTCGGCTCGGGAGGGTGGAACGCCTCGGAGCAACCAACCTGTTCTGAGCACCTGTTTCAGATCATCAAATATTGTGAGGAATTGAAATAGTGTCATCACTCACACTAAAGGGTGGTCCTTGAAAAAAACTCACTTTTTTGCAAATAATCCTGCGATTTCACGCCCAAAGTGCCGGAATACCGAAACGACGTGTCCTAGTGATTCAATTTTGACACCAGCACCAATAAGAACCAAAGGTCCAGCATCAGTGACCACAATAATGCCTTTTTCACCACGAACAATGAGTTCAAACAGGGGTTCAAATGCTAGTTTTTGAACAGCCTCAATCCCCGTCTGTAATAGGACAGCTGAAATGGCGGAGAGTAAGTCTGGATCAATATCGACACCTTTTGTTGAACTGAATGCTACTCGACGACCCGCTTTAGTAACCACTGCCAGTGTTTCGAGTTCTGTATACAATGTAATTTCGCGTAAGTACATTGCCAATTGCTTGGCTTCTTCTTCGCTCATAGCAAATTGCTGCATCTTATTCCCTCGTAATTCCTATGACTTTTGGCGACCTTTTTCACTTCGGGACGCTTCAATGAGTTCGGTGATTTGTCGAGCCATTTCTTCCTTCACGGTCTCTTTTTCGTGAAGGTATTCTTCCTCTTCTAGATGTTTGAGGAACTCAATGGCTAGTACTTGTCCGTCTTTGATGACAACCCTGGGTGTATAACCTTGAGCAAATACCGTGCCCTCTGGGAGTGAGTCAATCCGCTGCAACTTCTGAGTCTTCGTGGTTTTGCCTAAAACACTGGTTGACTCTTCGGTTATTCCAAATGCATCATATCCGATGAGGACGAATTCGCGTCGGAAACCAGGAATTGGTTCCAGTTTTTCTACTTGTTCAATGATTTCTGAAGGTGGCCGAGGCACTTGAACGGTTGGGCGATCCGGCTTTCTTGTTGCAGACACCACAGCTTCACGATAATCTGCAGGTTTTGTTTCTTGGACCGGTGCAGGTTTGGGGGGTTCAGTGACAGGTCCTACGGATTCTCTTGGCATGGGAGGTGCTACAGGTGGGGCATCTTTCATCCCCTCATCAGGCTTGGTTGATAAGGGGAGTCCCATTGCTTCGAGGAATTTTGTGCCTTCTTGCCCCTCATCTTCTGATACAATCTTGTACACCAGACCGCGCTGGTCTCGGATGCCCGAGGCGCGACGGGCTGCAATGAACTTTCGTCGAACCGGAGCTTCATTTCCTTTCCATATCCAGATTAGACGTTCCTCATCATCAATGATGATTAGGACTTCGTCTCCTTTCATATGGGTCTTCGCTGGAGCACCATCGGTGATTTGTACTGTCTCACCGGAATCAACAACGCGGAGCATCACTAATGTTCTAGGCACGCAGGTCACCAACCCCAACGGACAGGGTTACATACTTCTTTGTGTTAATAATTGTTTTCTGGGACTGGAGGGATTACCACAAATATTTAGTGGGCATTAATCACTACCGGATGCATCAATTTAAGGTACACATTGACAGGCTTGATGATCTCCTCATTTTTTCAAATGGGCGGGAATGATATACTTGTCTGGTGCCGACTCAATGGGTTTCAAGTAGGCTTGAAGGGGCTTCGGAATTAAAATGCGTCCATCGTCTTGCAGGTTATTCTCCAATATGGCGGTAATGGAGCGTGTTGTGGCAATCACTGTGGAGTTTAATGTGTGTACAAATCCTTTCGTTGGGTGTCCTCGCGTTTCAGCAAAGCGAGTATTTAGTCGGTATGCCTGGTAATCCGTACAATTACTACAGGAAACAAATTCACGATAACGACCTTGTGATGGCATCCATAACTCTAAATCATAGGTTTTTGATGCGACTCGGCTGAAATCTCCACTGGGTAAAATCACGATTCGGAAAGGAATTCCTAATGGTGTCCAGATTTCTTCTTCGAGGGCTATCATCTTTTCAATCCAGGACCAAGAGTCTTCGGGAAGACAGAACACAAACATCTCGACCTTGGAGAATTGATGAACTCGGAAGATGCCCTTAGTGTCTTTTCCGTGAGCTCCTGCTTCCTTGCGGTAACAGGGGCTGTACCCTGCAAACTTCAAGGGGAGTTCTTCAATTTCTAGTACATCATTCATATATTGTGCGGCGATGGGGTGTTCAGACGTGGCAATCAAATAGAGATCTTGATCTTCTAGTTTATAGAGTGAATCTTCAAAGGCAGTGATGTCAGTGACACCACTATACGCGGCATGGTTTAGCATGTTGGGTGGAATTATGGGTTTGAATCCGTGTTTTGTGATACTATCTAGAGCATAGAGTGCTAGTCCAAGGTCTAACCATACGATATCATCGATTAGGTAGTAGAAACGTGAGCCAGCGACTTTAGCTGCACGTGTCGTGTCAATTAATCCAATTTCTTCAGAGATATCGTAATGGCTTTTCGGTTGGGTATCAATGGGTTCATACTCGGCCTTCAAGCCCTGCGCCGCTTCAATAAATTGGTCAACGTGCTTCTTCCAAACACGTGGTTTCCCAATGTATTTCACTGGTTTTGCTTCCGTTTCATCCTTGCCATCAGGTACAGACTTGTGGACAATATTAGCTATACTGCGTAAGGCCTCCATTCGTTGGTTCTCGAGTTCGGCTAACTGTTGTTCTCCTGCAGAAACTTTCTCCGATAACTGCTTTGATTTCTTGATGAGCCTATCTCGTTTGGCCTTATCCTTAGTCTTACCAATCTCTTTGGCCACTTGGTTTCGTTCTCGTTGGAATTCTGCAAGATCAGTTCGAGTTTTTCGCCAAGCTTTGTCAAGCTGAATAGCTTCATCAACGACAGCAATATCCAGTCCACGGCGTCGCTGAGACATTCGAAGGATCTCAGGGTCTTCACGAACAGCAGCAAGTATAGACCATGCACTCATTTTTCTCGCCTCGGGAAGCACTCATCGTCTTGCGATTAAAAAACCTTCCCTCCACTCCTAGAATCACCACAATTGGGCAGATTCAATTCTTAGTTATCTAGAACCAATCTGAACGACGGGCAATGACAATGAAAAGTACAACGATGATGACGATGACAACTACCCCAACAATCCACCATGGAAAGAGGTACACGTCTGGTCCAATTGGCAGAAGGAGTGCTCCCAGTTGGTCAAGTAAGGCTAAGGTTGATATGGCTAAATTCGTCTGTGGTGCAAAACCGGTTGGTCCAGAGACTTCTGCAAAACCACCATCAAGGGTTTGTGTGCTTAGAATCCATGCCGTAGTTTCCAGCGGTGATAACTGGTTACTTGCACCAAGTATGTGTAACCCTGCTACTGCATAATAGGTAGCAAAGTGTGTAGCCACTGGATTGTCCGGGGTGTTGCTAAAACCACCGAAATATTGGGGGTAGTTGGTGTTATCACGATAATGGGAGAGGATATAGTCAATAGCAGCAGTTTGGTCGATTATAGAAAGTGACCCGAGAATTTCGAGGCTTCGTAAAGCTAGGTAGGTTGTCTGTAAATCCGCGTTTGTAGAATTCCGCCCATTGGCAAATCCTCCATAACTTGCTGATGTAGGATTTGTCAGCATTTGACTGGAATTCAGCCATCCAGTGGCTAAGGAAGTGTTCATTTGTGATATTTCATTATAGACATCCAGTATCTGAATGGCATAAGCTGTGGCTGAAACGGAAGCAGACCGGTTTATGGTCTCTGAAAAAGCTCCAACGGTTTCTGGGTAAAGGGTAGCGTTAGTTCGCTGGAGGTTGATTACGAAGTCAGTGAGAATAGATGAGTCAATGCTATCTGTTCGGTTGAAGAGGTCCAAGGACAAAACAGCCAAAGCACTTGCAGTCATAGTCGCATTGGGATATTCAGCGTATGGAAGGAAGCCACCATAATTAAGATCTGAGACACTCTCATTCACGAAAAGCCCATGGATCCAAGCTGTCATGTTTTCAATGAGTATTCGGTCAGGCATGAGCAGATCAGCAGTAATCCAAGCTTCAAGGTTATCCAAGACGTTGGCGATGTCAAAGGTATTCGACATCGTGGGCAAAGTTGAGGATGGGTGCTGAATGCCACCACCAGAACCGTCGATACAGGTCACTGAAAAGGTGATAACGACGTCCTGACGGGTTGGTGCTGCCATGGCAGTCAAAGGGCTAGCTAATACGAGAATGAAAAGCCCGAGAATCATTGAGCTAGTGAACCTACGCAAGCATTGTTCCTCCAAATTCAGGTGTACGGACGTTCACGGCAAAATATCCCTTAAAACCTTGTGGTCAGCGACATTATTCGATAGGTCTCACAGTTAGCCAATGCGTCACGGCTTTCACGGCCTCACCACAGGCTTTGACAATTTGTCGTGGTTCACCAGTAATGTCACCAACGGCATATACACCAGAGATATTTGTTTGTTGATGGGAATTCACAATGATATTTCCTTTGTCATCAAGCTTTACTCCCGCTGGCTCACAAAGGGAACTATTCGGTGTGCTCCCTACTGCAATGAATACACCATCGGTATTCATCGTCCACTCTTTTTCGGTCTTCTTGTTTCGTAATTTTACTCCAGTAACGCCATCGTCACCTAAAACTTCAAGCAGAATCGTATCCCATAATATCTCAACATTGGATAATTTCGTGAGACGGTCTGCATAAGCTTGTTCGGCTCGGAGTTTATCGCGGCGGTGGACCAAATACACCTTTTCGACGATGTTGGATAGAAATAGTGCATCCATTGCTGCAGTGTTTCCCCCACCAATCATGAAAACGCTTTTTCCGCGGAACAGGGGGCCATCACAAGTGGCACAATAGCTGGTGCCTCGTCCATGATATTCGGTTTCTCCAGGCACTCCGAGTTTAGCATAAGTAGCACCCATGGCAAGAATTACTGCGGGGGCGTGGATTTCCTCTCGTTTAGCGGTGATCACAACTTTGAGTGAATCAGAAAACTTGAATTCTTCAACCGGAGTCAATTCGCGAATTTCGATGCCCGCGTTTTCAGCTTGGGCTTTCATCTTCATAGCAAGGTCACCTCCACTGATTTTCTCAAAACCAGGATAGTTTTCAATTTCCCAGGCATTCATCATCTGTCCGCCACAAATCCCCGTTTCTAGAATCACTGCATTCAAACCCATTCGTGCAGCATATAATCCCGCGGTCATTCCTGCCGGTCCACAGCCCACAATGATGAGGTCACGTTTCTCTGCCATGGTTCATTTTTCCTCCGTTCCAGTGAGCTAGGATGTTTGCTATATCTAAGTTTGGCTTGCATATAGATGGACTGTAGAAAAGGGCGGACTAAAGCTCTTGGATTTTTCCTTGGGCAATGCCTTCTAATTTCTCCACAGCTTCTTTGTAACCACCGGCATAGATTATGTCACCAGGGAGAAGCTTGAATCTTCCACGTGGATCATAGGTCCAGTGGTCATTCCGTTTAACCGCAAAGATTCGGGTTCCATGGTCTTCCAATCGGAGTTGCCCTAATGTTTTGTTAGCAAGAATCGAGTTGGGATCAACGATTTGTCGGCTCACTCGTTCATCCGCTTCCTTCAACGCTAGACGCATCAAGGGATGGACGTCTACTCCACGAAGGACTATTTCAGCCATTTGTGCTGCTGCATCCGCGAGGTTTTCAGCAGCGACTCCTAATCGAATGAGGCCAAGGCGACGTTTTTCTTCGCCTTCTTCTAATTCCAAACGCAAGACTTTGAGCTCAAAATCAGTATGGAAGTTGTCAAACTTTTCTTCCAACTCGAAAATATCCTCAGCTATGTCTTTGTTATTTGTCAACAGCGCGGTATAGGCTAGGTTAATGAGTAGTTCTGAGGTGTCCTTCATTTGGATAAGCATCGCTAGAATGCGTTCTTCTGGGGTTTGCTCCCCAGTCGGTGTTTTAAGCAATCTCTTCAAGCTCACCGGCTGCTAACCTCTGCAATTTCTTTATACTATCAGCTGAGCCACGGGCAATTACGCGATCACCCTTTTGAATTTCAAAGGATTCCGGAGGATTAATTGTCCATTTTCTCTTTCGTTGGATGGCGATAATATCAGCACCGATTTCTTCTTCGAGGTTGATATCCGCTAGAGTTTGGCTAACAAGCATGGATTTCTTCAGGATTGTAGCTCGACCCACAATCTCCTCCGCCTGACTGACTGCCAGCCAAAGGATTCCGGGGATGCCAATATCATGGAGGACGAGACCCGCAATATCAGCTGCGGCATCACTTATTTTATTGGCAGCAGAAGCGGTTTTCATGATACTAACGATTTGCTCTGCATCTTTTTTGTCACGAACGGCTAAGGAGGCGTTCATGAGTAACAAGTAACCAAGGTAATCGACGCGTTCTTCCATGTCTATGACTTCTTCTGCCAGGTCCTTGTCGTTGAACATGACGGCAGAGTAGGCTAGGTCAATCATCAGTTCACTGAGGTCTTTCATTTCCACTAACAAGTCACGCACGGGAATGGGTTGATACTCAACTTCGTGAAGTTCCTCTTGCATAACGGTATCACGGGCTCCCAGAAAAAATGGAGGTCCATTACTTCCAATAGGCTTTCTTCGGAGAACAGGCTTTTCAGTGTTTCGAGTTGTTCAACAATGCAAAAAAACTTAACAGCAACAACCCTACTGGGATGTAATCCAACAAAGAATGTGGTCTCTGTGGTAATCGGACGCATCAAAGAGCAATTCAAACGGGCATTTTCACCAGTCGCAAGAGTTGTTGCTAAGTCACGAGTACCACCGAATGCCCTTACTCTTTTAGGACCCCTTGTTGCGACACTAGCAGCTTGGATGTACTTCCAACAACAATTGGTCCTAGCCTTACTCTTGCTTCTACTCTCCGGGTTTGTTGATGCCTTGGATGGCGCAGTGGCCCGAGTAATGGGAAAAACCTCGGCATTTGGAGGTGTCTTAGACAGTATTTGTGATCGCTATAGCGACGCAATTGTTCTCTTTGGAATTATCCTTGGTGGCTGGGTGTCCTCATTTTGGGGGCTCATTGCCATTGTCGGTAGCCTACTCGTGAGTTATGCTCGCGCTCGTGCGGAAGCTGCAGGGGTTACTCAACTTGGAATTGGGATAGCTGAACGACCTGAACGACTGATTATCATCATGGTAGTGACGCTTCTTCAGTATCTCACAATTATCGGGATTCTATTCGCACCACCCCTCTTCTTCGAACTCAACAATTGGATAGCCTATG
>JAEOTD010000040.1 GCA_016839995.1 Candidatus Hermodarchaeota archaeon | reverse complement strand
TGGCCTTGACAAGCGAGGAATCATCTATTGCAATTCGAATAACGCGTAGCAGCCCTTCGACATAGTCTTCTGCTTTAGCCACTAGGGCAATAATCGAATACCCTTTCTTCGATTCGGTGACTAGCAAGGTCTGTTCCTGAAACTGTAACCGCCGCACCTGACCCAACTGAAGCGTAGAAGATAGCCCCTTTAGAACCTCAATGATGGCACCGAGGACCTCAGCAGATTCAATCTCCACAAAGGTTCGAATCCGAACCGGCGCTCCATCTTCTGCTAGCACACCAATTAGTTGAATCACATGCCCACCAGCAGCAGCAAGAAATCTGTAAGATTCCTATCTGCCAGAAGTAATATAGGGTTGCCGGCGCACCACCAACGATGCCTAAAGAAATCAAGGAAAGGTCAACACTAATCAAGCTTATTTCTTCGCAGGTGCTGACCCTTCATCCTCGTCATTGAAGAAATCTACTCTTCGCAGACGTATCTCATCCCGCCTTGGACTGGCAGCCATCAAAAAGTATTCGCCACCTTCTAGTTCCATCATCTCACGGATTTGTTTAGGGATGACAACATGATAGGAGGAGCCGTCTGGGCGCATATAGCCTTTCACAATAATGCGCACGCGTTTATGTTTCCTTCCACGTATTCCAGGGGGGTGAGGGGGTTCGGGTATTTCGTCGTCAAACATTGTTGATTTTTCCTTTGTATGCTAGTTATACTGAGTATAACCAGTAGTATTAGTATACTCAGTAGTATTTAACGTTTTCTGCACTAGCCGCAACTTTTGATACCAAATACAAATCTCGGTGAGCAGGAAGTGCCGCCAAGAAAACCTAAAATAGGCTCAAGAAGCGTGATTTTAAAATTGTCATGAATCCAGTAAGCTTCATTGTAACAGGAAGTGAAGGGCCTCTTGCAGAAGGTGAACTGGAAAAAATCAAAACTTTTGCAGTGTTGAAAGCGTCTTGATAAACTGGATAAACTCTAAAAGCTCGTGTTTTGACCAGTTGAGACGTACTTTGAGAGATTAATCCAATGGATTAGGGTAAGTCCTTGACGATCTTTGCCATCTGCTCTGGCGTATACGCTTTGAGGGTCTTTGTTCGAACATTGCCGGCCATTCCTAAGCCGAGAAGGAATCGCATGACGACGTCATCATTGGGTGCGTCGGCAATTCCGATGTAATCGTATTCACCGAGAGTGACATAGAAGGCGAGGAGTTTTCCACCGAGTTTCTCGAGGTATTTGATTCCGGATTCTATCCGTTTTGGGGCATCTTGGATTTGTTTTGCTCCTTGTTCAGTTAATTTCATGAGAGTGATATAGATGGGCATATGTCCCTTCACCTCAGGTACACAATCAGGAGACCGTACCACTTAAGTCTTCAGCCAAAAAATTATGAAGAATTGCGATGGTTTCATCGCTTAAAATTCATAAAACAAACATAAAAATAAATAGATTAGTATCAATTTGAATTAGCTAATCTTATTCGATTTCATAGCCATTTTCCAAGTCTCTATTATCGTTGCAAGAGGTGTTCCTAATAACTGGATCTTATCATAATCAGATTTTCCGATTCCCCTTTCGCTTGCATGCTTTAGGTGTAAAATATCGGCAGGATTGATGCCCCCGATTTTTGTAGCTATGCAATCAAGAGCTAAGGGGTCTTCGCTGGCAAGAATTGTGTTCAAAGCAAAAGGTTCCCCCACCCTTTCCTGTGCCATATTGACTTCATCACTCACTATGAATGCGTCAAGGATGTTAAGTGTAGGTTTAATCACCATGTGTACATCAACTAATCCCTGGTCGAGGTTACCATGAATTCGTCGCTTCTCACCGTGAGGACTCCACCATTGTTTGTATTCTAAATGATGAAACCGACCATCAGGAGCCCAAAAATCACGAGCCACTGGAACCGCCATTTTCTTAGGTTTTCTTGACGAGTATTTCCCCCTTCTAGGAAGCACACCTAAGAGATTCTTGACAGCCAAGCTGACCCAATTGCGCTGCCCTGGAATTCGCTTGTAGAGCTTGAGTTTTGGAACATTAATTAAAACATCACAGTCTAAAATGATCTTAGGAACTTGTAAGGTCTTAACAGCCTGACCATCAGGGACAACCACCTTTCTGGTTGGACTTTCATTTAGATCAACGAGCTTCGCTCCAAATTGCTTTGCAAGTTCTGGATATCCCCCACTTCTAAAGGCAATATCTGTGTTGATACCCCCAGAACCTTCAGCAATGGTCAACCTCCCAGGCATCATTTGTTGACATAATTGCAAGATGGCGTGAATAACTGGATAATCCGTTGTAAATCCGGTGAATGGAGGTAGAGCAAATACTAAATTCGGTTTGATGACCACCTTATCCTTCGGAGAAACGAATTTTTCAATTCCTCCGAGGAGATGGATTGCTTCTTCTACTGCGTTTTGTACACTTTTATTTTGAGCAATTGCCACTGATACCATCGGGTTTTCATTCACAATCTCACTTCCAAGTGTCAAATGACCTTCAAACTTACAGTTCTTAAATGGTCCCTACCACTCCAGCTGAATTCGAAATCCAAGAAATCTGGAGATTTTTGAAATAAAGGAGGAAGAGGCGTCCTGGACACGTCCATGAGCCTCTTTTGCAGTTGATTTTAGTTGATATTAACAACTCCTGTAGCCAGAAGTTGACTCCAATCGATTTGACCATGCATATGAACTCGATGACCCACTAGATTACTATAGATACCATCGGCATAGGTTACTACACCATTCATCCGGAATTTCCAGTTTGCAGCAACAGTGCACCCCTCATCAATTCCACAGATTTTCCCATCAGGTGTCACAATTTCCCAATCCTCTGTGAAGAAATGCACGTTCCAAGGTCCGATGAAGTTATCATCGTTAAAACCTACATCCTTTGGCGGAATAGGTCCAGTCGCCACAAAAGACATCGTTCCCTCAAGATCACCGTGAATATCTCCTACCCAAATGGGATTTCCTCCGATAGTGAAATCCGGTTGGAAGTAGACTTCCATTGTACTGCGAAGCGGCTTAGCTTGGGTGGTTGGAATAAAGGTTATCAATAAAACCATGGCAAATAATGCAATACTTATTCCTTTTACGAGGTTCTTCTTTTTCAGCTTGTTCACCTCCCATGGATTGGCTAGAAACCAATTTTTTGAGAACCGTGGGTTCCACAGCCCTGCAACACATCCCTTTGTGGTCTACAACCAAGGTGTTGCAGTGGTTACTTTCAATGTGTAAGATAAGAAAGGATGGGAACCTGCTCCATTGAAAACTAGCGAAACCCAATGGTTACTAACTTAGAAGTGATCTGCAAGTTGCAGAAAGTGACCAAAAAATGGGAACTTTTTAATAAAATGTGATGTCTAACTGCAATTGTTGTAGGGAAAGAGGTCACTCACCTCAATATGAGTGAAACAACACAGTGCTAAGAGCCCTACATGAAAGAAGTAAAGGGCGAGTTGCTTGGATCCCGTGGATTATGGGTTGATACTGGAATTAGTCGCAAATGGCAGGATATCCTACCAAGCATTGGCAAAGAAATTCAACCTAGCACCGAATACCATTAAGAATCGAATAAAAAAACTTCAGACACGGGGATTACTGGGCGGACATCACGTTTTAGCGAAAATGGAAATGTTAGGTGCTGAACACGTATCCGGTTACGTCTCTACCGATGGCTCAGAAAATGTAATTGAATTCATGGAACTCATTGCAACCCATCCCGCTGTGACGGAAATATATCGTACTAGCGATATGCGTTATGAGTATTGGGCCTTGGTTTCAGGAGCAAGCCAGACCTTAGGTTTTGAACGGTTTCTTCAAAATCTTAACAGCGCAATTGAGGTTGAAGTGAGACCTATTGAATTTCTGTTCCCCAACCTGCCACCAGACTATTTTATGCATTCAAGAGGAAAGAAGGTCACCTTTA
>JAEOTD010000039.1 GCA_016839995.1 Candidatus Hermodarchaeota archaeon | reverse complement strand
TAAATGCTAATTCCTACCTGTTTTGCGATTCTCGCCGAAACAGGAATTAGACTGGTTAATTTCTCAACGGTTCCTTCACCCATAACCGTGAGGGGCTGACTATTCCCTTGGTAAATGGAGATTTCCCCAGGTTCAAGAGTTGAAATTGCCTCGGTCACAAGGTCAATTGCTATTTTTGTCAACTCATTGTGAGGGATTGATTCTCCAATGGGGCTATACCCGTTGGATGAGGATATCGCTGCTGTTTGATGGGTGTCCGACGTCAGGATTTCAGCTGCGTCAACATATTTTGGAACAAGGGCATTAACCATTTTTTCTCGTAATCCAACGATCATGTTATTTCCATCAATGAGGACATAGGCCATCTTTTGACCTGCAACTTCAACAATTGAAACGGTTACACCCTCAGATCCCATTCCTTCGTCCCTAGTATATCCTGTTTCTCTGAGTTGTGCAACTCCAATTTTTGGTTTGCTGCGTTTCGTTTTTTGAGCCTTTTTAATGGCGTTTCTTGCAGCTTCTATCATGTCAGGAATTAATTCAGAGCCCTCATACACGGATTCTTTGAGTTCACTCATACAATTATGCGTGTCAATAATTATACAATGCTTAACGAGAGCTTTTAATTCTGAAGAAATTTGCTCAGCAACTGCTAAACTAATGTCATCCATTTCAATGGGTGAACGAGTGAAGAGAAGAACCGCCGTATCTCCGAACAGTTGGCAACCCGCGTGTATTGTTCCTGAAGTCGCCCGAGAAAATTGACTCACATCTTTGGTTAGCTTTGTTTGCTCATATGCGGTTTGAACCATTTCCATAAATCGTTCCACTTCTGCCTTGGAAACAAGGTTCAAATCATGGGTGGATGCGCTGTGCGGTGAACAGGCAATGGAATTAAGCGTTGTTCGTCCCCATTCGCCAATTCGTGTGGGCAAAGCACTACTACCTGTGTTTTTGAAGGGTCCTGGATGTGCTCCTGGTACAACTTTCACCAAAACTGGGTTTTTACTTTCCGTTGTAAATTTTATGACAGAAATTGGTAAGGTTCTTGACTGTCCTATCTGTGTGAGGCTCTCTTCCATGAGGTCCGCCCTATTTTCCATCCAAACCTCGAGGAAGCCACGGAACATCTGAATTCCGTCAACATGGAAGGCTTTTTTCAGCGGACGACCCACTGCCGATAACAGAATTCCCGAAGCACTGACAAATGTCAAAGCACAGAGGAGATAAATTAAGAGAAAAATCCATTGCGTGAAAACTGGTTCAGTTAAAACATACATTACCATCGCAGTTGTGGGAAAGATAAGGGAAAGAAGAACTCCTGTAGTTGTACCTACTCGGCTTGTGCTTAGAGCAATTAGTAGGAGTATTGCTGATGCAAAGGATGCTGCCAGAATTAGATTTCGTAGATAAAACATTGTAGCAATTCCGCCACCTGCCAAGGGACCGTATTGAAATTTGAAAATGAGTTCAATTGCCCAACCAACAAGTGTTGACAGAAACCAGATCAGTAAGAGAACAATGACCGCGGTTGTGACAACACCTAAGAGGCGATGCCAATTCAAGATGGTGCCTTTTCTCGTTCCGAGACGGAATGCAAGCAAGGTTAGTAGCGCTGCTGGTATAGTAATAACCAAACCACGCATCGCGCCTCTCAAGAACACAATTGCAGTAAACGGACTACCTCCAAGGTATCGCAGAAGCTCTGTCGTTCCGCCAACAAGAATCGAGCCCACGATAATAATGATTACGAGCATATGATTACTGGGTAAACTGAATAACCGCTTGTAAAGTGAAATCGTACTCTGGACATCTTCACTCATAATCAAACGCTCGTCTAGGATTCTCGGAGGAAGATATCCATCGTAGTTGTTTCTTGAAAAGCTTTTCTTGCAACCAATACGAAATCTGGTTTGAATCGGTTATTTTACTGAGCATATAATGAAGGGCATTTGCCACGGATACATTCCTTACACTGAGTACAATTTTCTTCAATTATTCGTGCCTGTTTGTCGATGGAAATTGCATCGTTTGGGCAAAGCGACTGGCATGTACCACATGCGGTACAAAGCACACCTCGTAGTACAGTCCGAGCAAATGTATTTGCTATCTTCTCGGTTGCGGGACCCGATATAGTAAATTGTCCTCCTTCGAAGAGGGAGGCTTTGATTAAGGCATTTTTCTTTGAGATTGTAACCTCAATCAAATTTCTCTCTAAGTCTAAAATCACATCACCTAGAGCAGGAAGAAAGGCTGCAGCACGTAGCAAATCAATGGGTTTACTAAATTCTCCGTTAATCAATTTATTTTCGTGTTGATCTGTTGGCTCTATAACGAAAGACAAAGTGTCTTCAGGTTGATGTTGTTGAGGTGGTTGCAGGTCAATCTCCATTTTTTGTGCTAGTTCTTTGATTTTTGGTGGATGATTCTTCCAACGCCAGAAACCATGATCTAACCACTTCTTGCTCATCCCATGACGTTGGGCCACCTTTTCAGCATTCGATTGCCAACGCTTCCATTCATCAGGACATTGTTCAGCAATAATTGTTAACTCGCTCATAGTAGACGCTGGGCAAAACATGCACCCGATTCTTTCAAAACCAGCTTCATAGAGCGGATTATAGGGTGCCTTCTTCTGAAAGATATAGAGCCATATCATCATAGCCGTCCAATTATGAATTGGACTTGCTCCCACTTGTTTTGGTACCCATGGGTTTTTCCAGATTCGTCCACTAGCTGAACGTCGATATGATTCGTATCGCCGTTGACCAATGAAACTCAAACACCCATCAGGAAAATGCTCTTCAATAAGCTGGCTGGTTGGCCCCAGTTTCACGGATTTACAGCAAACTCGATAATCTCGCGCTACAAAGCCATACAAATCAAGCACACGGAAAAACTGGTCCTTGTCCACATTCTTAACAAGCAACTGATTTTCTAAATCAAACTGGCTGGCGATTGAATACACATTATCTATTGTCTCAGGAAATTCTATTCCCGTATTAATAAAAATCACATGATACGATTGGTCATGAAGAGCAGCTTTCACAAGTAATAATACTGCAAGGCTATCTTTCCCTCCGGAGTAAGCTACTACCAAAGGCAAGTGATAGTCTTTTGCCGTTTGTTTTACAAACGTGATGGCCTCACTTTTAATTTCCTGAAGGATATCAGCATTAGCTTCTAAGACCGTATTCCACCCTTGTCCTCCTAGTTGAGTTTCAGGGTTTTTGGGCTCAGCTTTGTATTGTTTTTTAACTGCCATTCCTCGTGCTCTTGTACACATTTCTTGTCCCGTCATTTTCGCAATTCCCACAAGAACTGCATGACCTTGCTCAGTGACGCCAATCACATATTCACCAGGACGAATCGAGGTATCCGCCGTTGAAATTCCAGGTCGAAGAATATTAGCGCCTTTAACAATAAACGGTACAGCAGAATCTTCGATGACAACCTGTTTCTTATCGGTGAGTGTTATTAGACGTCGGGCCCCTTCCATTTTTGGGACAAATTCCCAAGATAATGTATCAACGCGGAATCGATGGAGTCCCACGATTTGCCCGTCAACGATGATTTCTTCACAGCAATCAACATCAGGAATGGAATTTAACAGGATGATTTTATCCTCGGGAAGTAACTTATGGGCGACTCTGTCGTCGTATTGCAATGATATTGTTGCAATAATTCGTTCTCGGTCGGCATCAAAGGCAGGACGCGCATCCCCTGGGGGTGTTACTGGGACTCGTCGTGTCTTTGATCCACATCGACTACAACGCACTCTTTTTACTAAAGGAACGTTGCATTGATCGCACCATGCAAGTAAAAGCGGACCTAAGTACGGCTTCTTTTTCTTTCCACTCATCGTATCTTGCCATGCTACAGGATTTCAAAGTAAAAGATAAAATTATGCTATTTCCAGCACATGTGGCCCCTACCGGATAATTAAGCCTTGAACCTCTTTCCACGTTTCTTCTCGCAGGCGTTGCACATCAGCAATGGAAATTTCCTCAGCTTCTTTTACTGTATTTGATAGTTGTATTACATTCCCCACAGCCGCAATATTGGAAACATCAACCGGAAGTTCAACACCCAAACCTTTGACCTGTAACTCAACTTTTCCTGGTGGCAACATAATTCGAAGGCTTCGAACGATTCCAATTCGACGAGCACTCCCGTCGATAACTTCTTTTCCGATAATATGTCCTGGCATCTGTAATTCATACACTTCTGCCTCAGCCATTGAAGGCACACCGGGTTTTGACAACATGAGCACACTCCATCTTCATAAAACGTGGATTATAGTGTAATATAAATGCGGGTAATAAAGTGATTTCAAACACAAAATACTCCAATATACTAAAAAATGTGCTGCGATTAGCATGACCGAGCCGGAATATATCCAACATCCGCTCATCCACTCAAATCGAATCAGCAAAAGACTCTATCAAGAAACCATCATCGGCACCGCAGTTAAATGGAATACACTCGTTGTACTTCCCACAGGCGTCGGTAAAACAGTTCTAGCGGTGTTAGCTGCAGCATACCAGCTACAAAAGAAACCTACATCAAAATGCATAATTCTTGCTCCAACCAAACCACTTGCGCTCCAACATCAGAAAACCTTCCAAGAGTTCATGACACTTCCCAAAGACGAAATGAACGTTATCACAGGCGAAATCGCTCCAACCAAACGTCAAAAACTCTGGAATCATACAAAAATCGCGTTCATGACCCCACAGGTCATCCAGAATGATTTGTTAGCTGGACGCTACACCCTAGAAGACTGTTCCTTGCTCGTCTTCGATGAAGCCCATAGGGCAGTTGGTGAATATGCATACGTATTCATTGCTAGCCAATACCAAAAGCAATCATCCACACCACTAATACTCGCACTAACGGCTTCACCCGGATCCGAAATTGAAAAAATACGGGAAATTGTACATAATCTTGGAATTGAGAATTTCGAACTCCGAACACGTGAGAGTCCAGATGTGGCTCCTTATCTTCCCCCCGTGGATTTTGAATGGCTTGAAATCAAACTCCCAGATGAATTCTTAGAGGTGGGAAAGGCTCTTCGCCGTGCAATTAAGGAACGAATTCTTCCACTGAAAGAGGCTGAATTCATTAACTCAAGTGACCCACGTAGGGTATCGGTTCGGCAAATCTTACAAGTTCAGCGTGAAATCCAAAATCAAATTGCCAACAACACATCCCCTCCCAGTCATTTCTTTCAACTGGTTTCCCATTGTGCAGCAACAATTCGATTATACCACTGTGTTGAACTCCTAGAGACACAAGGAGTGAGTGCACTTCAACGATATTTCAACGCACTGCAAAAGGAAGCCACACGTGGAAAAGCATCCAAAGCTGTAAAAGGGCTTATCCAAGACCCGAATTATGTAGATGCCCATAGACAAGTTCAGGAATTAATTTCAAAGGGAATAGAACATCCCAAACTCGATAAGTTAGTCAACATTGTAAAACACCAGCTCGCAGGGTC
>JAEOTD010000038.1 GCA_016839995.1 Candidatus Hermodarchaeota archaeon | reverse complement strand
TGAGTTGCCAAATTCTTTGGAAAGTATACCGAGTCGTCCTTTTTCTTGGTCTAAATCAACCAGGAAGGTTCGCATTCCCATCTTTGACGCCGCCATGTCACTAATGGGATCATTTCCGGCCATGACACAATTTTCTGGCTTTTGTTGGATCATTTTCAAAATGGTTTGATAGTACTCCAAGCGAGGTTTGCAGAATGACATGTTTTCTGCGTGTGTCATAAGTGCGATATCCAAATCCAATAGATTCGCCCAATTAACACGGATATTAGTGGCAATTTCAGGAAAAATGGGATTGGTGGCAATTACAACCTGTAATCCCGCACCCAACACGTTTTCCAAAAGCCGACGTCCATAAGGAACAACTGAAATGATAGACTTGAGTTGGTCAAATGATTCTTTGTAGAATTGTTGAAACCGATTTACACACTCTTCAAAGCTCAGTGTCGAAGTTTCAGCTATGAAGTTCTTAGTGAAGGCTGCCACGTTATTCATGCTCCCATCATTGTGAATCATTCGAAGGGTTGACTGGAGAAGGTTTTGAAAGAAGGCTGATTGATCGAAAAGGTCTTGAAAAAAGGGGTAAGCAAGTTGGGCATACGAGACGAGAAATTGATCTTCATTGAAGAGTACTAGAGTGTTGTCAAAGTCAATGAGTAGTGCGTTTATCGTCAAGAAGTCAGCCCCTTTGCTGGTAATAGTGGTGGAATGAGATAGTCGGCGGCTTGTTGTTTATTCGACGCCTTTAACCTCAATGTTGAGTTTGGAGGCGATGTTGTTGATGAAATATGAAACTGCATAGGGTAGAGCGTTGTACTCTTCCTGAAAGCCTTCTAAGCTGATAGAAGCAACGCCTTCATGGCCAATGACCCCAACCGCGCCTTGTTCGGAAATGAAGTACTTTATTTCGGCAAGCTGGCCGTTGGCTTCCAGCAGGCTCTCATGGAGTTTGGCTTTATCCACTTTTTTCAATTCGTCAGCTTCAACAATAATGATGAAGAATCGCACCCATTTGTCGCTACGATCAACAATCAGGAGGAACCTCCGATCATCGATGGTATAAGGGAGGATAATCCGGTCTTCCGCCGCTATTACCTTGTATGTCAGATTCATTTCTTTCAAATAACTTTCAATCGTTTCCATAGTTTTGGACATAATGCTTTACCCCAGTTTAGACAAACCATTCAACACGAGGAGCTAGAAAAGCGTTTCTCGTTGACGAATTTTCCGGTTAAACTCAAGAATAGATGGACAATTCATCCTTTGTGGGTAATGTGAGAGTTAGATTCAGTTTCTTTGCGATGACGTTGAGAAAGTAGATAATTCCATATGGAATTGCTCGAAATTCTTCGCGAAAACTATCCACCGTAAGAACCTTGACGCCTTCGTGTCCTACCACGCCGATATCGCCATTTTTAGAGAGGAAGTATTTAACTTCAGCGAGCTGTCCATTTGCGATGAGGAGCTCTTGATGCAGTTCTTCTCGTTTTTTCTTACTCCGTACCTTGTCGGCAATCATGACGATTACCCAGAACCGTACGAATTGACCCGATACATCAATGACGACATTGAATCTTAACGACTTCTCTTCAATTGAATATGGGACGAGGATTCGATGAATTTCTCCGTCCACTGGTTTGATTTCGTAGGTGAGATTCATCGATTTGAGGTACGTCATCACTCGGTCAAGGATTTCTTCCATATGCGCTACTCCAGGCATTCCAGGTGTCTCAACAGACCATGAGCCATTAGATAAAACTATCTCCCACTGTAAGATTAGTAGAAAAAAAATGAAGAGAGGTGCAAAGGCACCTCACATTAGTTCTCAAGTTAATGTGGTCAGTTTCTCTTCTTCACCTATTTCGCCACGCTTAACAAAAATCATGGCAACTAACGCGAGGATGAGGAAGACTATTGAAAATGGCCAGAGGAGGATCCATTTGGTTGAGAGTGTAAACCCGAAAAAGAGTACAAGAACATCTGCTAGTAAACCAAAAGCAATTGGACCGATAGCTGCGGCGAATTGGCTTGAGACATAGTAGATGCCAGTATAAGCGCCTTGTTTCTTCCGGCTAATCTCCCATAACATGACAATGCTGTTAACATTGACAAAGGCCCAGAAGAAGCCTGCTAATCCAAGACTTATGAGGACGGTGATGAAATCCCGCATAAAGGAGACGATAACCAGTGTGATAATCATCCCCACAAGACCGACCATAATGGTTCGTCGTCGACCAAACTTGACTGCAAGCAATCCGCCTGGAATCGCGAAAATCACGAAAACAAGCGCGAATAAAGTCATCGCAAGAGATGCAATATTTTCGGGCCACAACAGTGTGAAAACACCGTATGAGGTAAACCATGTTTCTAAAGTATTGAAGGCAACAAACCATGCAAAGATGGCAATGAGGATACTGAGAATTGAACGATCACTGATAGCTTCTCGAAACGCCTGGCGAAGAGGTTGGTCAACCTTTTCTACTTCTTCAGGAATTTCAGGCTCACGAATTACCAGTACTAGCACTACTAATGCTAGAATCATGATAAGTGCTGTTACACCAAATGCCAGAAAGGGATTTATTCCGTAGAGAATAGATCCAACCACGAAGGCAAATATTGAGCCGATACCACCCATGAGGTTGATGACTCCATTTGCTGGGCTTCGCTTTTTAGACGGTGTGAAATCAGGCATCATTGCCACAGTGGGAGCTCGGTAAATAGCCATGGAGATATCGAACCCGAGAATCAGAATAACTAGCGAGGCAAGCCCCAGCATTCCTGGAACGCTGGCGGCAATTGGCAATCCAATGAAAAACCCAGCTGCTAGAGGAATCCCGATGATGAGGAATGGCATTCGTCGACCAAATCGGTTCCATGTTTTATCTGATCGACTCCCCATGAGCGGATTCATGATGATTGCTACGAGATTGTCTATGCCCATGAAGAATCCTGCAAGGGCGACCACAAATGGAAAGGCCGGAATCGTACTCAGAATAGAAGCCTGTAGGAATATCGGGATGTAGGAGTTGAATAAGGACCAGCTAATCGCTGTCGTAAAGAATCCGAGACCAATGAGAAAAATCGTAATCCAGCTAAACTTACTTTTTTCTGTGCTCATAGAATAACTCACCTAATCAGGGATTATGATTGGTGTGTGAGTAAAAACAGGTAGAGCGCCTTCACCTCTTAAGTGTGACAGGTTGATAGAAAGACAATCTAACCTTCTTAACAAAATGAACTCACTTGATACAGTCCTATTTGATAAGCTAAAGAAAAAAGCGTTTAGGGACGAATTGACCGCCCGCAGTGACGACAGCGTGCCTGTTTCTCTTTGGAGAGGAGCCAGTAGTAGAGCTTGCTTTTGATGATGTTGAGTTGTCCACAGGCCGGACAGGTGAGAGCTTTGGTTGTCGACCGGTTTTCGGTAGCAATCGTGCCGGACTCCGCAGCTGTCGTTTTCATCACTTCCTGGTGTTACCCTCAGTCTACTCGCCCCAAAAAAGCTATTTAAACCCTTGGATTTCGGAACGGAGTATTGTTTTACCCTAAATTCTTCAAAATAGTAAACGCGGGCTTTTTTACGAGTTCTTACGCGTTTAAGCCGATTTATAGGAGGATTTGAGGAATAAGGGCGCCTAAACGTTTATTTATATTGGTGGTAATACACGAACCCAGATTCCGTAAAATCCCCTGCTGTGGATTTTAATAATTCATATAACTCACGATACCGAGACCATTCACCCTTACAGAAAAACCTCTGACGAATGTGATAATTCCCTAAGTTGTAGAGATTCTTCGCTTGGTGACATAGTCGAGAGAGCGACTTGAATGGTTGGAGTTGAATTCGTTCAGTGAGGTACGTAATTGTTCCTCCTACCGTGTTCCTGAAGTTGTGATAATTGATGGATCATCAACGGTTTAAGCATGGGGGAGTTTGGGATAAGTGGTTTGGGTACACCTGAACACTCCATTATGCTAATCACTCAATTAGCACAGCAATTTATTAGCTCTAACAGATACCAGTAAATACTTCCACAAATCCTGATTTAACCAGTAAAGATAATATTCATCGCATCTGACTAACTGAGTGGTTGAGGTTATATCATGCTCCCTAGTGATGATCAGCTCATCAAGCGTGCTCGAGAGGCGCAGAAACATGCGTATGCTCCTTATTCGGAATTTAATGTGGGAGCAGCGTTACTGACTGACGATGGCCAAGTGTTTACTGGATGTAATGTTGAGAACTCCACCTTTGGTGCTACAATTTGCGCTGAACGAACCGCTGTGTTTACAGCCGTGTGTCATGGAGTACGACGCTTCTCAAAGATCGCGATTGTCACTGATAGCGAGGAACCCGCATGGCCGTGTGGTATCTGTCGAAGTGTGTTGTTTGAATTCACTCCAGATTTGGAGGTTATTACGGCAGGAACATCAGGTAAGATAGAAAGGATGCGCCTATCGCAATTGTACCCAAAGGGGTTCCGCTTCACTGTGAAAAACGAGTAGGGTAACTTGTTGGTTAGGCATTACGGGTCATGATTTGCCGGATGTACTTGAAAACTAAAACAAGGAGTTCATAGTCCATAACTGGACCGAAGGCAATGCGCTGGTTGTCATTGGGCTCAGCGTAAAGAAAGACATTAGAGTTCTTTTTGATGATGATGCTAGCCTGGTTGGCTTCAGCGTACACGTCCATTCCTTGGAAGAATTGTTTCACGTATTCGATGTCCAGTGGACGACTAATTTGTACGTTGGCATAGCCTGATTCGGTGCAATGGATTTTCATTTTCCCAAGGAACAAGGCGTCATCGGTGACGGCGGGCTCAGCCTCTTGCAAAAGTGAGAGGAGAGTTTGTTTAACTAGGTCCTTCCGCGTCATATTCCGTCCCGCCAGGTTTCTGGGTTGACACCTTCTGTAATTGTATGCGTGGTTTTGCGACCAATTAAGTGTTCTCGTAACTCAAGAGTCGGTTTTTAATACAATAGTATTATGCAGAGTCCGTGTAGTATTGTTATTTAAGTCTTCAATACTGGGTGAGAGAATCATGATTGCTGGTCGATTTGATGAACGTCCTGAGGAACAAGTGACCCATTATGGATCAACCGGGACAACAATCCGAAGATTAATTCATACTGATAATGGAGCCCAAACCTTTGCCATGCGGCGATTTGTGGTGCAACCTGGCGGTGAAATTCCTCTTCACGGGCATGAGGCAGATCATGAAATTTACATCCTTTCAGGCAAGGGTGTGGCTTTTACTCCAGTGCAAGAGGTTGAGATTGAAGCAGATATGTTTCTTTATGTTCCTCCTAATGAGGAGCATGGGTATCGGAATACTGGTAAAATACCCTTAGTCTTTATTTGCGTGATTCCTCTCTTGGACTGATTGGCAACTATTGGACTAACCAACCCTTTTTCGATATCGGTTTCCAGTGGGAGTGTTAGCAAGGCCACCTAGTGCGGTTTCACGAAGACTTTCAGGAAGTGCTTCTCCAACTTCCCGCATGGCGTCGATTACCTCATCAACGGGAATTCGACTTTTGATTCCTGAGAGAGCAAGTTCAGCCGCAAGTATTGCTTGCATCAGTCCACCTGCATTTCGAAGAACACAGGGCACCTCAACAAGACCTGCAACTGGATCACAAACAAGCCCTAGCATATTGCTTAAGCACAAAGCAACGGAATGGCCAATCATTGTTGGACTTCCTCCTGCCAATTCGGTAAGGGCCCCTGCTGCCATCGCAGCAGCAACTCCGCATTCAGCTTGACACCCACCTTCGGCTCCAGAGATGGACGCTTTGGTTGAACAGATGATTCCGATGCCTGCAGCAGTGAAGAGTGCCGTGATAATATTTTCTTCTTTCACGTTGAGTTTGGCTTGCGCTAGTGTCATT
Organism: Candidatus Hermodarchaeota archaeon; assembly: GCA_016839995.1. Lineage (GTDB taxonomy): Archaea > Asgardarchaeota > Hermodarchaeia > Hermodarchaeales > Hermodarchaeaceae > Hermodarchaeum. Next base: position 3,986 of record JAEOTD010000038.1, on the reverse strand, counting down.
GCAGCTGGTACAATTCCGCAGCTTCCTGCTGTAGGACATGCCACAATTCTTCCCATGGCGGCATTGACCTCTGCAACGCCCAGGGCTCGTGCGACAGTCATCGAAATGTCTTGACCAATATATTTTGGAATACGTGAGAAGAAGAGTTTGCCATCCCCTCCACTTAAACCACTAACGGATTGGATATCATCTGTGACACCCTTTTCCAGCGATTGTTTCATAACTTCCCAGGAGATGACCATTTGTCCTCGAATGGTGTCAGGAGATTCGCCTTCTTGCTCTGCTTCAACAGCCAGGACAATTTCACCTACCTTTGATTTCTCGCGTCCAGCTAGTTTGATGAGCTGTTTCATAGAATCATAACGCATTGAATTTCACCTTAGTAGATGGGGGGAATCAGTCGTACGATTTGGGCTTCATTAGCGAGTTCACTCACTGCCTCAGGGGGGAGAGGTTGGTCCATTTCAACTGCCATTGCAGCAAGCCCACCCCGACGTTGGCGACTGACATACATAGTTGAAATATTGACTTTGTTTTTCGCCATGATGGATGTGGCTTTTGCGACGATACCAGGTCGGTCACTATGAATTGAAATGAGGGTATGATACTCTCCAGAGAGTCGAAGGGGTAGCCCATTTATTTCGATGACACCGATATTTCCTCCTCCCACAGAAATTGCCGTGATTTCAAAGTGGGATTTGCTTGCCCCCTCTATCAGCAAGCGTATGGTATTTGGATGGTAGTCATCACCCAAATCGACTTTTTGAAAATCGATAACCATCCCTTCATCTTTGGCAATTTCTATCGAGGACCTGATTCGCTCATCAGCAGCATCAAATCCCATTAGCCCTGCAATAACGGCTTTGTCAGTACCATGTCCCTTTCCTGTTAACGCATAGGATCCATGTAGCTGGATAATGGCTTTATTGACTGGTTCGCCAAGTATTGCACGGCTTATTTGTCCAATTCGAACTGCAGCTGCTGTATGAGAACTAGATGGTCCAATCATGATGGGACCTATAACTTCGAAAACACTGTCAGCTTTGCCCATACACTCCACCACTCTAAGGAGGCTTTAGTCTACTTCTTAAACAATTCGCCAATGAGATGAAAATCCTTTCAGGTTTATGGAGTTTGGCAGAAACCGCGTTGGCAGTCTTCGAAAATTTCACTGAAAACCCTATGAAAGTATTGGCAAGCCTGAATCAGACCTGCATGACCTGTTTCGGTTAATAGAAAAGTTCGCTCTCGTCCCAATCGCGTTCCTTTAATCAGTTTTTTGCGTTCTAGCTCCTTGAGGGCCGGATAGAGAGTGCCAGGTGTTGGTTTTGACCCTCTGCGTTGTTCTAGCTCTCGGGCGAGTTCTTGTCCATTCATTGGTTTTTTGCTAATGAGCCAAAGCAGCTGGAAGGAGAGAAATCCCCGCATGTCGCAGCAATCAGGAGGACAGCAGGATTGTTCGTTGATTTGGGACGTCATGCGTTATATTGGACGCCCAATACATTTAAATATTCTGCTCACTAAGAACCAACAACGGAAGGCAAACCGCATGACCCAAGATAAACCAGTTAGCAAGATGAGTGACGAAGAAATCAAAGAAGAAGTCAAACGCGCTTATGCAGAACTGGCAACCGCTTCCAAAGGGTGTTGCACCGATAAGAGCTGCTGCGACAGTGAGAGCTCATGGTCACCGCGACAGAACCGTGCCAAAATATTTGGCTATCCTGTAGACGAACTCCCAGAATCACTAACTGAATCTTATGCAGGGTGTGGCAACCCAGTTGCCCTTGCTAGTTTGAAAGAAGGAGAGGTTGTTCTGGATCTTGGATCTGGCGCAGGTCTTGACGCCTTCATGGCAGCCGAAGCTGTAGGTGAGACCGGGAAGGTCATTGGTGTTGACATGACCCCAGAAATGATTCAGAAAGCCAAGGACAACGCAGAAACCATCGGTGCGAAGAACACCGAATTCCGACTGGGGGAAATTGAGAACCTCCCAGTGGAGGACGGATCCGTTGATGTTATCATTAGTAATTGTGTGATAAACCTAGCCCCAGATAAAGCGAAAGTGTTTCAGGAGGCATTTCGTGTTTTACGTCCCGGAGGACGCCTAATGGTTTCTGACATGGTGATCATCAAGCCACTACCAGAAGAAGTCCGTGAATCCATTCACTCATATACAGGATGTGTCGCCGGGGCAGTTCCTGAAGCCGACTACCTTGATTTGATTCGTGAAGCTGGATTTGAACAGGTCAAAATTGTTGAAAAATCCGGGTCAGGATATGTAGCTAGTGCGAAGGTTGAAGCGTTCAAACCCAAGCCTTGAGTATGTTTCGCGTCAAATTACCCGATGATGAATGGTAATGGGGCGATGAAAAAGAAATACCAAATAATGAAAACAGTCAGAAATGTACTAGCTGTTATGATAGCCCAATCTTTGAAGGAAAATGCCGGGAAGTTGAGATAGGTTCGAGTAGGAGCATATCCAAAGCCGCGTCCATCCATGGCAAGGGTGAGGGCATCTACACGTCCAAGTGCTGAGAACAGCAGGGGCAGGAAGGTGTACCGTATTCGTCGAAAGAATCCACGAATGAGACCTTTATCGACGGGTATTCCCCTTGCTTGTTGCGCAGCTTGGACTGTGTTTGATTCTTCATCAAAAAGTGGGACAAGGCGAAGAGCCAGCACGAGAGTATAGCCATATCGATAAGGAATGCGAAGTGATGTGAGAGCTGCTGCAAATTGGCTTGGATCTGTGCTGGTAATGAATAGAGCACTTGCAAGTACAATGTTGATTAGCCGAAAGGCAAGGTTGACTGCGTTAGCTATTCCTTCAATCGTTATGGGGAAAAAAGGACCAAATTCAGGAGCGAGTGGGGGGATGAGGTAGAAAAGAATCGCTCCGTAATGGGTGAACAGCAGTTGTACCAAAGCAATCAGTATTATGAGGGTAAGTAGGCGTCGGAGGCGACGAAAGGCATATCGGAGACTTATTCCTGCCCCCACGTATCCGAGTAGTAGAAATCCAAAGATGCAAAGTGAAGCAACATCGGAAACCAGAGACACTGCTAGGATAACGAGGAAAACCAACACAAGGAACTTGGTTAATGGGTTGAGCCGGTGGATGAAGGATTTTCGTTGTAGATAGCCGAAGGAGGATGTGCGCATTTTCATTTTTCAAGCAACTCCTCCATAACTTGTGATTTTTGCCAACTGGCTGTATGTTCCATCATCGCCATATATTTGAGACCATCTTTGACCGGTGCATCGATTAAGAGACGACCCTCGAAAAGGAAGAGAAGGCGGTGACAATATTGTTCAGCTATGGCGGTGTCATGGGTCGCAAGAATAACTGCTGTTCCTTGTGAGGCTTCTTGACGAACGACTGTCATCAGGTGATGGACGTTTCGATAATCTTGCCCAATGAAAGGCTCATCCAGCAGCAGGACTTGCGGTTTATGAAGAATGATAGAAGCAATGGTGAGCCGACGCTGTTCCCCTAAACTAAGAGTGTAGGGCGACTGTTCTTGGTATTTCAGTAGCCCAAAGTAATCCAATAGGTGCTCTGCGCGTTCCTGTGCTGCTGCAGGGCCTGGATATCCGAGATGTTTTGACGCTAGTAAGATCTCCTCCTTCACTGTGGCAGCGAAGAGTTGATGGAGCGGATTTTGAAAGACGAATCCAACGTCTTTGGCAAGCTCTGAGACAGGACGTTCGTGGATATTGTGGTTTCGGAGATGGATTGTGCCAGAATCTGGTTTGATTAAGCCCATGAGTTGGAGTAACAAGGTTGATTTTCCTGATCCATTTGCACCCATTAAGGCTATGATTTCTCCGGGTGGCACTGAGAAGGTCAGATTCTGCAATGCAGGCTGTGTTTCGGTTCTTTCTTCAATGCGGGGATAGGTAAAATTGAGGTGGCGAACTTCCAACAGATCCTGTTCAGATCGTTCCAGATTTGAAATTACTTCTGAATATTCTGATGGGTG
>JAEOTD010000037.1 GCA_016839995.1 Candidatus Hermodarchaeota archaeon | reverse complement strand
TGGTGTAAAATGACCAAAGCATGGCTCGTAGACAATAGCATCCAGTACGAGTATGTTGATGTCGATAAACTGGAACATGCTGACAAAGAATTAGTAAACAAAGATATTAAAAACCGAGGAGGCCGCATTGCTTTTCCCACCATAATCATTGATGACAAAACCATAATCACAGGCTTCAAGAAGGATAAACTGACTGAGGCGTTGGGGTTATGACCAGCATAGAAAACATCAAACGCCGATCTGAAACGAACGCAAAGTCTCATGGCTATTTTCTTTGCCCAGACCCTGATTTTCTCCAAAACCTCCTTGTAGGTTTGAAAGAAAACGAAGACCGTTATGGGTATAGCGTTTGCCCCTGTCGACTAGCCTCGGGGAATTTTGAATGGGATCGCGATATCATATGTCCCTGCGATTATCGAGACGCTGATATCGAAAAATTCGGACAATGCTTCTGTGCCCTTTACGTCAACAAGGACGTCCATAACGGTACGAAATCTATGGAACCCATTCCCGAGCGCAGACCACAAGCAAAAATCGATCGAGTCATGGGGAAAACCACAGAACAAACTGAGTCTACTTCAGGAGATATTGAAGCCTCAAACACCAACCGGAAGCTCTTCTACTGCAAAGTCTGTGGGTATGTCACATTCCGAGAGGACGCCCCGCATAAATGCCCGATTTGTCAAGCTAAGCAGGAAATGTTCGGTGAAATCGTACTTGGGACCAGTATCAAAGTGCGATGACTCGAACCCCAGATCTTACACGATTCCAGCTCATTTTTGTTTGATATTAACTGAGCTGACGCCACTTTTCAAAGTAAGTGAACAACAAGGGCACAATGAAAGCCCCAAAGAGACCCACAAGAAGATACCGGAGGAATCGCGTTGAATAACTAAGAAGCGGAACTGAGGGAAGCAGTGAAAAGACTGCTGATAACGCGAAATAGATAAGGAACGCAACTATTACTCCAAGAAGGGCACGGAGGATTCTCGTGTTTCTTGACACATCCGTTTGGAAATTCACATACCGTTTTTCAAGGACAAGACCCATACTGAAACCTACCACGACTCCCATTGAAATTGCAATATTCTCAGATGGAAAATAGGGAAGACCAAATGCATATGCTGCGAAATTGATGAGAAAGAAGGTAAATGCAGTAAGAGGTATTAGCCAGTTTTGGAGAGACTTTGGCATTCGATTGAAGTAAGGTTCTAGGTAGGGAACTAGGAAATATGCCCAGGTCACAATGATGACTCCAATAATGATACCACCAATCACATCACCGAGATAATGCATCCCTAAGCCCATTCGGGCAAGTGCTGTAATAGTGATGAAGAACATACCGACTATGATGCCCCACCATCGGCGTAATCGGAGCGTAGCCCATCCCCAGAAGGTCGTTGCAGTCTGTGTGGCGCCACTTGGAAATCCATACGATTGATCAGCGGCATATTCAGGATTTTGTCTAAGAGCCGCGGGTGGGCGTGGCATCCCAAATGCATACTTGATGAGGATATTAAAAAAATTGGAAAACATCACTAACATGATGGCGATTTTTGCCTCACGTTTATTGAGACACCAAAAGGTTACTCCTAGCAACATCACATAGATAATCGGATCACCAAGGTAGTTGAGAAGCTCCCATGCGAGATATGGAAGAATGGTTTGAAGAAAGATAATCACAGCGGGGTCGAAAAACACCAGACACAAACCTCCATGACCTTGGCACATTTTGGAGGCCAGAGGCTAAAAGATAATTGGCTAGTTGAAAAAAAGAGAAAGTCTAACCTGTGTTCACAGGTTAGCTGTCGTGAGAAGGTTGGTTAGAAGGTCTTGAATTTAGATCCCGGTGTCTGGCAGACAGGGCATTTGTCGGGGGCATGATCCTCAACGGTGTGACCACATACGGGGCAAACCTGGAGGTCTCCAAAATCAGCATCTTTACCTGCGTCGACGGCTTTTTTCGCCTTTTCGTATAAGCCGAGGTGATTCTTTTCAGCTTCCAGGGCCCATCGGAAACTGGTGTCGGCCCCTTTTTCACCTTGGGCTTGGGCAACGGCTCGATAAGCGGGATACATTTCCTGGATTTCAAAGGTTTCGCCGTCAATTCCAGCTTGTAGAGCTTCTGATGTATTCTCGGTGCCGAAGATGGCACCACCTACTGTCTGGAAGTCACCTTTGGATTTAATGTGTTTGAAATGAGTGCTTGCGTGCACCTGTTCAGCATAAGCGGCAGCATGGAAGAGACGTGCTACGTTTGGAAATCCTTCCTTTTTTGCCATATCCATGTAGATGAGGTAGCGCATGTGCGCCTGGCTTTCACCTGCGTAGGCGCTGCGAAGGTTGGCTTCAGTCATATCTTTAACCATTATGAATAATCCTCCAATGGGAGATAGCGGAAAAAGCCGGGTTCGATATTAAGAGGCTATTGGTTTTACTAAATAAAAAAGGGGAGTGGTGGGGTCACTGGGATTTGAACCCAGAATCTACAGGTTTCTACAGGCTGCTCCAGAACATCGTCATCCCGGACACCCGGTCGGTAAGTCTGTCTGGTAGCTTCTTCTGGAGCCTGTTGCCATACCTGGTTAGGCCATGACCCCTGAGACAGACTGGCGTAGTGTTAGTAAAAGGGGATTTAAACCTTTTTTTCAAGAGAGAGATTTGACCTACTAACGTGTTGTTTGTCATCAGCCGATTCCAGATTTTGGGAGTTGTCTGATAGACGCGGACTAATCGATACCTAATTCTCGTCCACATTGTCCACAGAAGCGTTCAGTTGATGTAACTGGACGTTTACACACAGGACACACAGTATGAGAGTGCAAACCTCTAGGTGTTCCTGGATCATATGGACCGTATTGACGTCCCATGAGATCGTGGTAAATCATAGTTGATGTGGTGGCACCAAGGGGGGCTGTGAAGCCAGTTATCGCAGCACTGACGATGATATAAGCAATGATTAGAATCAGCGTCAACGAGGGGAACCAAAAGCTGGACATAAGCCTTCCAAGGACTAGCGATGTCGGTATCCCGATAACACCAGTAAGGATAATGATGATGATACTGATACCAAAGGTTCGCCACCAGTTTCCGCCAACCAGTCGCCAGCTCCGAACTAGGCTTCCACCCGCACTCTCACCTCCAAGAATGACAATGGGCGTTACGATGTAAAGACGCACGGTCACATAGAGGGTGAGTATGCCCATTAGAACCCCTCCAACGGCGATGCCCACAAACATACCAAGGAAACCCATCACGAAGAATAAGCCAAATCCAATGAGAGCCATCACCACCACCATTCCAAATAGAATTCCAAAGAGAATGAGAGTGACCAAGATTTGTGATCCAATTAATGACCATAACCGGCTTCGTGTATCACGATAACTTTCACTTACGGTTGGGGCGAGTTTTACATGATAATCTGCAGTGTGTCGAATCACCATTCCAGACAAGATTGCTTGAATTACGATGTTGATGACAAACACAACAATCAGAACGATCATAAGACCAATTACTAACGGCGACAGGGAGGCAGTGGTAATAAGCCAAAAGGGGATTTGGGCTCCTAATAATGGAGCGATTTGAGCGACAAAGTAGTCAGTGCCCGAAAGGAAGAATACTCCATAAGCAGCAGATAAAATCCCCAGTTGAATTAAGAAATATAGAACCCAATAAGATTTCAAATTCGTAATCCAGTATCGTAGAGAAGTTTCCAGCACTTTACCAAAGTCTAGGGACTTGTATTCTGATTCAGGTTTTTCATGTGCAGCAACCATTATTGTTCCCTCTGAGGAATGAACCCTCATGCCCCTTTGAACACGCGCTTTTAAAAAAAGCTCGCTTTTCAAGATATAATTAGGTCAGAAGTCCGTCTTCAGTTGATATTAACGACAGGATTTAAATATCGATGTGCGGGATTGAGCGGTGGTAGTTAAGGATGACAGGCGATTGTTTTTGGCCATACCCATAACCTGTTCTCTTCTCTGTTCACAGTGAGCTCTGCTACCGCCGCAACTTTTAAGCACTTACTCATTACGAAACTACTGAAGAACACAAGTGCCAACGAGAAGAGACAGTACGCCGTTGAATACATGAAAAATGGAGTTGGAACCTATGCCAAGTGACGATGACTTTGTGGTAACCCCATGGGAAGTGAAAGGAGACGTGGACTATGCCAAACTCGTCAAACAGTTTGGCACCGAACTCATCGATGACAAAATCCTCAAGCGATTCAAGAAACATGCAGGGGAACTGCATTATCTCCTGAAACGAGGCATCTACTTCAGTCACCGAGATATGAACTTCATCTTCGATGAATACGAGAAAGGGAAGCCCTTCTACTTGTATAACGGTCGAGGCCCCAGTGGCCACACGCACATCGGACACCTAACCCAGTTCATCTTCACCAAATGGATGCAAGATCAGTTCAAGTGCCCCTACTATTTCCAACTCACAGACGACGAAAAATTCCTCTTCAAGTTCGACCTCGAACTTGAACAAGCCCAATTCTATGCCAAGGAGAATGCCTTGGATCTCATTGCTACTGGATTTGACCCAAAGAACACCCACATCATCATTGATTCCCAGCATGCCCGAACCATCTATCCCCTAGCGATTCAAGTGGCAAAGCGCATAACCTTCTCAACCGCTAAAGCCATCTTTGGTTTCACCAACTCAAACAACATCGGATCCATCTTCTTCACAAGTTTCCAAGCCGTTCCGGCATTCATCCATTCCG
>JAEOTD010000036.1 GCA_016839995.1 Candidatus Hermodarchaeota archaeon | reverse complement strand
ACTCATCCTTGGTGAAGAACTTATGTCAATTCAATCGGATAACTTGGATCCTCGGTATCTGCGAGGAGTGATTGACGCCCTTGAACTTGTGGCTTCTTTCCTTGCCTGGAAGGCAGAAAATCCCAACAGTGATCGTACTGTCAAAGAATTTCTTGTACAAGCTCTAAACCAGTTAGAAAAGAAAACGCATCACAAATTGGATGAAGTGCTTGGAATCGAACTGGGCGAAGAATAAACCGGATTGCCTCTTTTCCCTTTCCCAAGAGTTAGCATAAATCAACTAATCGTTTAGTGCTGACTCGATTTGTCGATGAGTATGAGTGATTTTTCGCAGTTTGAGAATTGCTTCTTGAAGTTGTTTGGTGGCTTGCGATTTTGTAGTAGCTGTTGTTGTTATCGCCACTCTGAGGGGTTGTCGACTCTGATAGGGGCGTGGGAGTGATTTCAGATAGACTCCTGTTGAGTCTTGCATAACGGTATCAATTAGTGGTGCAAGATGGGATTCATCTAGAATGGGTACTTGAATGATTTCTTGGAGAGCAACCTTTTGAGTTAACGGTGCAATCAGGGGTGTCACTGCATCCATGAATATGGCATATAGCTCTTGGGGGACTCCTGGGAGACAGTATACCTCAGTATTGGCTATTTTGAGGTAAATCCCTGGTGCGGAACCAACACTGTTAGGGAGAGGTTTTGCACCATTGGGAAGTCGTGCCATTTTTTCTCGGGCAGGCGTGATATCGCTCGATTCCACTAATCCTTGGGTTTTGAGCTTTTGGTAACGTTGGGTTACCATTCTAAGTGCTTCAGGATGAAGCTGGAGGGATACCTCAGCGGCGGAGGCTAAGCCTTCAGCGGTGATATCGTCAAAAGTAGGTCCAAGTCCTCCACTGGTGATGAGTAGGTTTGTACAGCGTTCGACACTCAGTTTGATCGCTTGTGCTATATGTTCGATTTTGTCTTCGATTACAAGAATTTGGTTGACCGGTAAATCGAGGTCAAAGAGGCGTTGGGCTAGCCATTGAGAGTTGGTGTCCAAGGTGTGACCGGAGAGTAGTTCATTGCCGATGATGAGGAGTTCGACCCGAAGTGTCATGTCTTCTCGCCGCTCGTTCGACTTCGCATTTGACTGAATTCGGAAAGAAAGTGTATGAAGCCCTTCTGGAAGTGCCTGATCCCCTCAACAACGACATATTCGTCTCGACCGTGGGCATGACCTCCATGTCCGAGACCACCTATCACAAAGGGTTTTTTCAATGGAGGATCTGCATAGATATAAAGTGGAACACTTGCAGGAAACATGGGCCAAATTTCTACACTGTCAACTCCGAAATCATAATAGGATTTGAGGAGAGCTTTCACAATCAGAGTATTATCAGAAGTTTTTGCCCAGTTCATCGTATATCCCAATTCGAGATCAACTAACTCGGTAAGACCCAAGCCGGCAATGTGGTTTTTGACAATCTGGAACACTTGGTTGGGATCTTCGTTTGGTGTTAGTCGAATATCGATGTGTGCTGAGGCCTCTCGTGGAAGAACTGTTTTGAAGGATTCACCAACGTAACCGGCTTGAATTCCGGAAATATTGACTGTGGGTTCGAAGAGGAATCGGCGAAGAAGATCTTCCATGGAATCTGCTTCGATACTTAGATTTCGGGCATCCAATTGTAAGGCTGCAATTCCGGGATCAAAGGATTCTGCAAGAAGGCTGATGAGTCGTTCGTCGTCCTTTGATGGAGGTTGAACATCATCTAACAGCCCAGGAATCTGAGGATGACCATGAATATCTACTAAGCTGGATAGGGTTTTTGCGAGAATGTGTGCGGGATTGCGAATCCATCCTACTTCAGCAGAGTGGAGATCACGTGTAGATGGCCCACGACAGGTGAGTCGGAGAAACACAATACCTTTTGTGCCGAGAAACAGGCGTGCAATTCCCCGTCGGTCTGTGGCAAAGAAGGGATAGTAGACCGAATCGGCTTTTTTCAATTCTTTATATCTCTCTTGTGCAAAATGTGAAAGACTGGGACTGCCGCTTTCTTCTTCACTATCGACAACAATCAAGAGATTAACTGGGAGTTTTTCACCTGCGTCTTGGATGATTCTTAGGGTTTCAAGGAGAGCCATTAGGGTTGCTTTTTGTGTGTATGCTCCCCGTGCTATGAGGCTTGGTCCAAATCGGGAATGTTCCTTGAGTTCAGCAGCAAAGGGCGGAACGGACCACCAAGCTTCGCCCTCAGTGACCATTACATCGATTGAAGTATGGATGAGGAGTGTAGGTGCATTCTTACCAGCGACATAATTTTTGCCAAATACAATTGGATTGCTAGGCGTGGGTATTATCTCAGTGTCAAAACCCAGATCCTTGAGTTTTGCAAATACCTGATAAGCGGTTCTGTTAATACCTGCACCCGTCCCACTCATACTTGGTTGGCGGAGAAACTCTTGTAGTTGACTCAGGGTATTGTCGAATTGATTGTCAATCTCTTCCAATACGTTACGAATAATCATGGATTCAGTCACCGATTCGCGATTTGTTGATCAGCTAGCTGCTGAATCAACTCCTATGGTTTTCTTATTAAAAGCTCGTCGGTTACGCTATCCTATTTTGATGATAGACTTCTTGCATGCAACCACCGTGTCTCCATGATGGAGCGCAATAAGTCGACATGGTCTTCATGACTTGATGCAATTCCGACGACGTTCCCTGTACCCTTTGAAGTATTACCCAGGAGAATTTCTTCCGAATCATGAATGACACCCCAAATATCGCCACGTGGATCATGACGAACCTGGAAGTTGGAATTCTTTTCTGCTAACCGTTGAATGCTCTGCACCATCTTGGTAGCAGGGGTGTCTGCAACCACCAATCGAACCAGAACATTACTGGGAATCATTTTCAACAATTTTGCTTTCACTTTGATGGCACGAGGTAATATGATGAAAAGCTGATTACGGGCTCGGGCGATTTGACTTGCCATATAAGAGTGAAAACCCTTTTCACCGACTACAAACTGGTACAGGTCAAAGGTCGTGGATTCAGATTCCTTTGAACGTCGCCAAAACTGGTTGACACTTTGGGTTGCAAGATTCACATGACCTTCAGCCTCTTGTAGAAGTGATGAAATCTGTTTGTTTGTGGTCCGAATATAGTTTGTACGCCACTCTTCGAATGCTTTAGGAATATCATGAGTGATTTTGGTGAGATGCCGTTCACTTTGTGCAACCATTTGGTCCAATTGGGGTGTAAATTCTTGATTCCGGAGTTGGTCAAGAATATCTGGGACCTGAGCCAGTTGTGTGTCCAGCTCACGGGCTTGTAGCCTGACTTTTTTCACAGAGTCTTCAAGTCCGATAGCAAATTTTTGTTGAAAAGTCTGTGTGAGATCCGCGAGACGATCCGCTAGTTCTGTAGTGGCTTTTTGGTTTCGTTGAATAACTTCACTAAAGGCCAAGTCTAACGCGTTATGAACCCATTCGGCAAGTTGTTCACGTAATTTATCGAATTCTTGATGAGCGGCTTTAGCAACCTCTTCGAAGCGTTCTTGGGCCTCTTTTAAGTGATCCTGTATGGCTTCGGTAAGTGAGACTTGAAAGCTGCTTTTTAGTCGTTTTACAGCTGTCATGATGTGATCGCGAGTGAAGTTTTCGATTACTCCTTTGAAAGCGCCTAATCGGTACTTGGTTTCCATGAGATCGCCAAGTGAGGCTTCAAGGGCACTCATTTCTTGTTCGAATTCTGCCAAGTATTCCTCTACGACAGAAGGTGTTACGTTCCAGAGTTCTATGAGAGTTTCTTTAAAGTCGTCTAACTCATGGAGGCGGAAGGATTGTTCACGCATATCGGATAATGAGATATTGACGATGTCAAAGACGTCAGTCTTCAGTTTGTTGAGGACATTGATAAACGCATCAATAGTTTCGAAGTCATTGAGTTGATTTCGAGTTTCCATTATCCGCTCATCGACTTCGTCGAGAAGCCGAGTTTGGAGATTCTCTGCAAATGCCTCAAAGGTTGGAGTCGATTGGAGCGTATGAGCTTTTCCACGAAATCCTTCGAATACCACGTCCAGTGATTGATCGATTTTAGTTCGAAGTGTTTCCAGTTGATAGGGGAGGATTTCAACTTCCTTTTTCACGGACGTATCGATTTCGGGAATTCCAGTTTCAATTCTTTCAAGAAAGTCAGTTCGAAGTTGACGGAGAAGATCACGGACTCGTGTAAGGGCGATCATGACTGCCTCAACAGGAGCTACAGCCTCATACGTTTCATCTGGGTTGCGTCGAATTAATCCACAGGCCTGAAGCTCGGCTAAATACTGATCAGCTTTCTTTTCGGATAACCCGTGATTTTCTTGTATCTCTCCCTTTGGATAAGAAGTGGGCTCTGCAGCTAATTCAAAATACAAAGTAACAGCAGGTGGTGAAACGTCTAATAATTCTGCAAGAGAGGGCTGTTTGCTTAGTCCAGACTCTTGTTGCTCGTTTGCCTCCATAGAATAACCCCGATATTAGGCGAAGGAAACCTTCACTATTCTTCCCTTCTAAGGGAACTCCTAATTAATTCTTTATCGCTGGAAGCTTTGCTTATAAAGGCACTTTCTTTCAGGGTAGCAAGTTCGGAAAACCCAAAAACCTCCAAGTTGAACTAACCTAAGACATTTTAAGCGAACGTCATCGTTAGCGACTGAGGTTCAAACGAAAAAACCAAATGCTAAAAAATTGCTGGGTGGATAGAATGGCCCCAAAAAAGAAGACTAGTCCGCTTATCCTGAAAAAAGAAGACATTCCCAATTTCGTATCTAAGCTCACCCAAATTCTAACAGTATATGGACCAGTCGCGAAAAAATCCCAATTCATATTTGACACTATAACTGACGGAACACAACTTCGATTGGATTATGACACTACAATACTTCCTCCAAAGAAGTATTTCATTCCCCCCGAAGAAGAAATGGTTAAGTTCTCATTAAAACCAGAACTCAAAATCCAAAATCCCCTCGATGAGAAGAATACAGAGTCCTTATGGAATGGAAAACGTTTCCTTATCTTTGGAATTCATTCCTGTGATCTTACAGCAATTAAATTCCATGATCATATTCTCACTCAGGTATACCCAGATCCTTATCGTGCCCAACGACGTGATGAAGGAATTATCATCGGAGTTAATTGTTTAACTCCATGTGAGGATGGTTTTTGTAAATCGGCAGGGGCACTCAACACAACCGAAACCGCGGACCTTATGTTGACCGAGTTGAACAACTCGTATTATGTGGACGTGCTTACTACAATAGGTAAGGAAATTGTTGACTATTGTAAGACTCAATTTTCCTCAGCAACACAACAGCAAGTTAATCAGGTCAAGAAAATTATTGCCCATCGAGCGAAATCTTTCCCAGATCCATTAAAGGAGTTCCAGAAGCTTCCTGGACAGCTTGAAGACAGTTATGAAGGTGAAATGTGGAATCGGTTAGGGCGTCGCTGCTTTGGATGTGGAGCTTGCACAATGGTCTGCCCAACCTGTTTCTGCTTCGATGTCAAAGACCAAATTGAACTGGATACAACTAAGGGTTCACGTGTTCGAAAATGGGATTCGTGTCAACTTGTTGATTTTGCCCTGGTAGCAGGTGGTCATAATTTCCGACCAACAATTCCATCTCGAGTACGATATCGTATTTACCATAAATTCTGGATTGAACCTGAACAGATTAATCAAATTGGTTGTGTGGGTTGCGGACGCTGTACACACACTTGCCCTGCGGATATTGATATGATAGAATTATTGACTGAAATTGAAAAAGGAGGAAACTAGGAAAATGACTCAGCCAATCACATCTCGTTTAGATAAACACGCCTACGAATTTAACCAAGCCCGGATTGTCAGGATTACTCCACAGACCCCTGACACGAATCTTTACACTTTTGAGTATGTGGATCCTCAACGTCAAAAACAGTTCAGCTTCACACCAGGTCAATTCATGCTTTTATCAGTATTTGGACATGGTGAAGCTCCATTCGGCATTTGTTCATCTCCTAACAACCAAGATTCTTTCGAGCTTTGCATTCGCTCTGTGGGCAAGCTCACGAATGTACTTCAGAATCAACATCAAGGGAGCGTTGTTGGATTGCGTGGACCATTTGGTCATGGGTGGCCCATGGATGAGGTAAAAGGAAAGAATATTGTCATCATTGGTGGAGGAATCGGACTAGTACCTCTTCGACCAGCGATTCTTGATATCATAGAGAACCGCGATGATTACGGCAAGTTACAGATTATGTATGGTGCAAGATGCCCTGAAGAACTCCTCTTCAAAGACGAATTGTATATTTGGGATAATCGACGTGATATCGAATATGTAGCAACAGTTGATCGTGATGATGAACACTGTTGGGCGGGAAATATTGGAGTTGTTACAGTACTTTTTGATCGAATCACGATTTCCCCGAAAGACACCTATGCCTTGGTGTGTGGACCGCCGATTATGTACAAATTCGTGATGCGTGAGTTAGAGAAAATTGGGTTACCGGATGATCGTATCTTCTTGTCATTAGAGCGCCGAATGAAATGTGGTGTGGGGCATTGTAGTCATTGTCTTGTAGGTTCCAAATTCGTTTGTCAAGATGGTCCTGTGTTAAGTTACAAAGAGGCGAAAACACAGCGAGGAGCAGTGTGAGTGGAATACGGAGGAGAATACGAAGTGTCGACAGAAAATCCAAAGCCTGTTGTAGCATTTTATGGGTTAACCTGTTGTGCAGGTTGTCAGCTTGAGATCCTTAATCTTGAGGATGACCTTTTAGACATACTCGGAAAAATTGACCTAGTCCAATTTCGTATGGGTAGTTCTGCTAAGCATCCAGGACCATATGACGTTTGCTTTGTTGAGGGATCAGTAACTAATGACACAGAAATAACTCTAATTAAAGACCTACGAGAGAAATCAAAAATCCTGGTTGCTTTGGGAGCTTGCGCAACGACAGGAGGTGTCAATGCTTTACGGAATGGACGCAATATTGAAGAACTCAAACAAAGCGTCTACGGCGATTCCTCTCATATTAACACACTCCCACAAATTCTTCCTTTGAAATCATATGTGAAGGTTGACCACGAAATCCAGGGATGCCCCATTGCAGGTGACGAATTCGTTGAATTCCTTATTTCCCTGTTAACCGGAGCCACACCAACAGAGAAGAACTACGCTGTTTGTGTAGAATGCCGAATTAATGAGAATATCTGTTTGATGAAAGAAGGAGAGCTCTGTCTTGGTCCAATAACTCGTGCAGGTTGTAACGCTCTTTGTCCTAGTGTTAGTATTCCCTGCGAGGGCTGCTGGGGACCTTGTCCTCAAGCGAATGTAGAATCAGAAATCGATATGCTATCAAAGAAAGGAGCAAGCTTTGATGATGTAGTTCGGAAATTCCGAATGTTTAATGCTTCTAAGGAAGATTTCATGGCTCAATTGAAAAGGAGGCTAAATATCGAATGGCTGTAGAAAAAATCGACATTCATCACCTTGCACGTGTCGAAGGTCATGGTGATTTATTTGTTGACCTTCAAAAGGGAGAAGAACCACGAGTGGAAATGCGAGTGACCGAGGGGACCCGCCTATTTGAGGCCTTTCTCCGAGACCAGTACTACAGTGACGTTTCTCATATTATGTCACGCATCTGTGGAATTTGTAGCCATTCTCATGCTGTTGCAGCATTACGTGGAGTAGAGGCCGCCCTTCGAATCGAACCGGAACCTCAAACCATCCAATTACGAAAACTCATGCTGTTAGGTGATATGCTCGAGAGTCATGCGCTTCACATCAATTTTCTTGCGTTACCCGATTACGTAGGGGCACGAAATGTAGTAGAAATGCTTCCAGATTATTCAGCAGAAGTGAAACGGGCCCTGACACTTAAGAAGCTTGGAAACGAGCTCATGGAACTCGTTGGCGGAAGGCATACTCATCCACTTTGCGCCGTTGTTGGAGGATTTACTCATGTCCCAACTTCCACACAGCTACATTCAATGAAGAAAAGGCTTCAGACAGCTATCCCTGACGCGGAAGCTCAAATCGAGTTAATGAGTAGTTTTTCTGAACCTCAGCTTGTTCGGCGAAGTCAGTATCTCGCCTTACAACATCCCAAAGAATATCCGATTCATAATGGAGAGTTAACAACAGATAATGGCCTACATGTCCCAGAAACCGATTTCCATAGCATCATCAAAGAACGAAATGTCCCCTATGCCCATGCCAAATTCAGTGAAATCAGGGGAAAATCCTTTGTTGTTGGTTCACTCGCGCGGTTAAACATCGCAAAAACACAGCTTTCGGAAAATACTCAGGAAATGATCAAAAAAATCAGTTTCAAACTCCCGAGTTATGATATCTTTCATATGAATCTCGGTCAAGCCATTGAATATCTTCACTACCTTGATCATGCTATAGATGTCATAGATGACCTTCTAGACATGAAATTAGAACCATCCATTATAAAACACGATACTCGTGCAGGAACAGGTGCCATAGCAGTTGAAGCCCCACGAGGTGTATTAATTCATCAATACTCCTTTGATGCCCGGGGGAAGGTAACCGCCGCTAATGTCATTACACCGACAGCGATGAACTATGCGAATATTGAAGCCGACGTCCATGCTCTTTTACCAAAACTTCAAGAAGGATCTTCAGAAGAAGCTGAATTACTACTCAACATGTTGATTCGTGCTTATGATCCTTGCATTTCCTGTTCCGTACATTATATACACACCATTTAGCACCTTAATTTCGGTTTATACATTTATAGGCTATTGGCGTACGTAATAGTCCGACATGGATTATTCCCGTGGACGGAACTAAATGTCAAAGGATTTCCTGAATCAAAAAGTCCTGATTTACAATCCAGAGAAGTGCTCAGGCTGTTACTATTGTATGATTGCCTGTTCTTTTTATCACAATGAAGAAGCAGATCTGGAAAAGGCCTATCTTCGGGTTTACCCCCAGGATGAAGAGTTCACTGGTTTTGTGAACGCTCATTGCACCCATTGTGAATATCCAATTTGTGAAGCTGCGTGTCCAACTGAACCTAAGGCGATTACAAAAGATCCGAACAGTGGATTTGTGATAATTGATCGGATGCGGTGTATCGGTTGTAAATCATGTAATTTTGCTTGCCCGATATCTATCCCGATTTTTGAAAAGCCGTTTGGAATTAGCAATAAGTGTAATTTCTGTGATGGTGACCCTCGTTGCGCAAAATATTGCAGTACGGGAGCGTTAGAGGTCGTAACGCGAAAGGAGGCTAAGGAGACTGAACCCGATGAGTGACGAAGAGATTGTCTTATACCCCTGGAGAAAAAAAGTGAAAACACTTCCAGAGTCATTCAAAAATCCAATTATGAATATTATCCGTATGGGTCACATCCCGAAATTGGCAGCGACTCGAGAAAGAATTCGGGAAGAGCTAGGGATTAATCGTAAGCCCCCAACAGCGTATAAGGACCCGAATGCCCAAAAGGAGGTTGAAGAGCTAGTCAGGGAAACTGACCTTTATGATAAGGCAAAATGGGGTACGAGAGAAGAGGAGGAGAGCGGTCGATGACAAGAAGTTATGCACTGTTTCTGGGATGCTATATTCCATCGATGCAACCTTTTGCGGAAGCTTCGCTTCGTCGAATAGCTCCACCTCTGAAAATGAAGCTCATCGACATGGAGGGAGCAACATGCTGTCCTGTTCCCGAAATTGTAAGGTTAGCAGATCATGATGCCTGGCTATATGTCTCCGCACGAAACCTTGCATTGGCTGAATCCTTAGGGAAAGACATCCTTGCGGTGTGCAATGGATGCTGGGAAACCCTGTATGAAGCAAGGGAAGCCATTGTAAACGATACCCAATTGATGAATGAAGTGAATTCTCATCTAAACCTTCTTGATAAGACCTTTGAAGGAAAAGTGAAGGTCAAACATTTTCTAGAGGTTATGGTCGAAGATATAGGGTTAGAATCATTAAAGAAAGCGATCAAGCAGCCTTTGTCAAAACTAAACGTTGCAGTGCAGTACGGCTGTAAATTGTATAAAAGTCCAGACAGCAAATTCGTTTCGTATTTCGATAGCATCATTGAATCCCTTGGTGTGAACGCTATCGACTATGGCGCTGAAAAAATCTGTTGCGGTTTCCCTCTGTCATTATACTCCCTCGATGAGGCGATGGAGGAACGAGCCAAGTTCAAGTTAGATAAGATGCAATCTGCGAAAGTGGATTGCATGGTTACTGCCTGTCCCGGTTGTTTTGACGTCTTAGAGAAAGCTCAATTGTTGTTGAAACGTCAGGGGCTTCAATATGAGATTCCGATGCTGAGCCTAACAGAATTAATCGCTTTAAGTTTCGGTTTCAAACCCCAGGAAATTGGGGTTGATAAGCATCGGGTTAAAACAAAAACCCTAATTACGAAACTAGGGATGGGGGGAAACTAAATGGGAAGAATGGATGAAATCAGAGAAAAACTGGAAGCGTTGCTCAAAGACGATTATTTGGATGAAAAGTCGGATCGATTCTCTCGATTTTATGTGCGATCAACACCTACCTAGATTAGACCTATCACTCAGCTGCTTGTCGAGGAGCTGGAGGGCCGATTGGTGGCAATATCTGCTAATGATGAAGGGATTCAGGGCTTTGATCTTGTATATCACTTTGATTTTTCTCATCAAGAAAAAGGATTACACGTCGCTTTGAAGATTCGACTCCCTCGTACAAAACCGAAAATTGATTCCATAACAGAAATCGCCTGGTCTGCAAATTGGGCAGAACGGGAACTAATGGACCTAATGGGAATCACATTCGAAGGTCACCCCGATCCCAGGAAATTGTTTCTCCCCTATGCTTGGCCTTCAGAGGAAGTGGGCTAGTTGACAAGAAAGAAAAAAACCGAGAAGAAAACCATTCCGATGCAAATTGATGAGGTCACTGCTCCTGAATATGTTATACCGTTGGGACCCTTTCACCCTGCTCTCCTTGAGGGAGAATACTTCAAATTGAAAGTTGAAGGGGAAAAAGTCCTAGAAGTGGATTTGAAACTAGGTTACAACTATCGGGGTATTATGAAACTGGCTGAATCCCGAAGCTATCACCAGAACATGTACCTCTTCGAACGTGTTTGTGGAATCTGTAGCGCAGCCCATACGACTGCTTACTCGACAACTGTTGAAATGCTTGGAGGAATTGAACTCCCTGATAGAGCCCGCTACATTAGAACACTCATAGCCGAATTAGAACGAATCCATAGCCACCTGTTATGGGCAGGTGTTGGTATGGAACTGATTGGTTTCAAAACGCTGTTCATGCTAATTTGGCGAGATCGAGAACATGTCCTCGACGTACTCGAGGCCATTTCAGGGAATCGCCAGCATTATGCGATGAACACCATTGGTGGAGTTCGCAAAGATATTGAGAAGGAAGCAATCCCCAAAATTGAAGAAAAACTCAAAGTCCTGCATAAGGCAACGGAAACTGCAACAAAAGCAGTGTTAGAGGATGGAGGGATACGAGCGCGAACCAAAGGTATAGGAACACTCGACAAAGAAATCGCCAAACAGATAAGTGTGGTTGGACCGGTTGCACGTGCAGCTGGAATTAAAATCGATGTTCGGAAGGATGACCCCTATGCCGCCTATGATGAGATTCCGTTTGATGTCATAACTGCAAATGATGGTGACATATTCTCCATGGCTTTGGTTAGGTTGGGTGAACTTGTGGAATCAGTGAAAATCAGCCAATATTGCTTGGATAAACTCAAAACGACCGGAGGACCAATTCAGGCAGAAGTGAAAGAGATTCCCCCAGGAGAAGCAGTGGGTCGAGTCGAGGCTCCCCGTGGGGAACTGATGTACTACCTTGTGTCAAACGGAACCAATACTCCAGAAAGGGCACGCGTCCGAACGCCCTCTTACTTGAACGATTACGCACTGCTCTTCATGCTTCCCGGTGAATCATTGGCAGATGTACCCATTACCGTAGCTTCAATTGATCCCTGCATGGCGTGTACCGATCGTATATGTACAGTAGTTAACCAAGATATGAGGACACAGAAAACCAGTACTATCCAAGAGTTATTCAAGAATTCAAGATGAAATAACAATGATAGACCCAGCAATCGTAATCATCGTTCTATACATCGCTGCTGCCTTCTGTCTTTTGGGCAAGAAAATTCGAAAGGGCAATGATGTCGTGGCACTTCTTGCAATAGGCTTTGCTCTTCTGGCCGTTGTTCTGAATTACTTTTACCTACCACTTTGGATCAGTGTGCCAGGCGTATTCGGATTTGCCTTTACAATTAATGGGTATACGAATTTAATCGCACTAATTGCCACATTCATCGGGTTTCTCGTTGTTGTATATTCTGTCAAATATATTGAGCATCGAGGGAGTTCCTATAGTCTATTCGTGCTATTGACAATTGGTAGCCTTATTGGTATGGCATATAGTTGGAACCTTTTCTGGGTGTTCCTATTTGCTGAAGTTGCGACTATAACCTCGACCTTCCTCATTGCACATCACTTGAAATCTCCGTCATTTGAAGGGGGATTGAAGTATCTTAGTATCCAAATCTTTGCCTCACTCTTTGTGGTCGTAGGACTCGGATTTATTTACCAAGAAGCCCTTGCTTCAGGCTATTCGGGGATTGGGGCCTTTAGTATTGATTTTCTGCTTTCCTCTGGACTATTAACGGGTTTCATAGGGAAGTTTTCACTTTTCCTAATCTTCCTTGGATTTCTGGTGAAAGTGCCTTCATTTCCTATTCACACATGGCTTCCTGACGCCTCCACTGTCGCCCCAGCCTCCATTAGCACTTTGCTGCATGCTATGATGATAAAAGTTGCAGGGATGCCTGCATTTCTTATTCTTCTACTTTTTCATTCCCTGTTTGTCAGTATTAACTTCTGGTTGGTCATTTGCAGTCTTGGCATTTTAACGATGCTAATCTGCGTCATCATTGCTTTTGCTCAAAATGATTTGAAGCGACTCCTTGCCTTTGATAGTGTCAGCCAGATGGGTTATGTCATCCTCGGGATGGGAATTGGTGGACTTGCAATCAGTTTCTACGACATCACCACAGACCCAGTTTGGCTGGTTGTAGCAGCAGGTGGAATCACAGCGGGACTCTTTCATCTTTTGAATCATAGTCTTTTCAAATCAGTTCTTTTCTTCAGCGCAGGAGCAATCGAACATGAAACGGGAACCCGAGATATCAACCAGCTTGGTGGATTGCTTCAAGCAATGCCAAAGACCGGTTATGTGATGCTAATTGGTTCTCTGGCTATTGCTGGTGTTCCGCTCTTGAACGGGTTCATTAGTAAATGGATGGTGTATAATGCGTGCATATCAGCAGGACAACCTGTCTTTGCCTTAATCGCCATTTTTACCTCTGCACTCACTTTAGCGGTATTTCTCCGAATATTGTGCTCAGTGTTCCTTGGAAACTCCCCTGGGACCTTTGAAGGAGTTCATGCTGCACCAAGAAGTATGTTCACTCCATCATTACTATTAGCAATAGGATGTATTCTCTTTGGAGTCTTCCCCCAAATTGCCATCTTGTTTCTGATTC
Source organism: Candidatus Hermodarchaeota archaeon (assembly GCA_016839995.1). Lineage (GTDB taxonomy): Archaea > Asgardarchaeota > Hermodarchaeia > Hermodarchaeales > Hermodarchaeaceae > Hermodarchaeum. The sequence continues at coordinate 11,057 of JAEOTD010000036.1, read as the reverse complement.
TTCCTGCAACCACGGTTCTCCTCCCAGTAGCAATTACACCTCCGGCTAATCCACTGTTTTGGGTTTCATTAGATCTATTCTTACTTGGAACTTTGCTCATCATCGGGTTAATCATTGGCTATCTCCTCTATAGAATCAAATGGGGAGCCACACCCAGCGAAGCCGAAGATAAGACAATGCCCTTCACCGGTGGAACACTCAAAGATCCCTATCTGAAAGTCGAAGAAGCCAGACCAGCCTCTACTGTGTTTTCTTACCCATTCCGGTCTTTACTGAATGGCGTGCGAAGATCGCATACAGGACTTGTTAACATGTACATCTTGTGGTTCGTCCTGTTTGCCGTACTAATGCTTTCTTTGTTGATTGTGGGGTGGATATAATGGCTACACTCTTTGACTATCTACTCATCATTACTTTTTACTTCGCAGCCATTGGCCTTGCCTTTTTCTTCAGCTGGGGAGCCGCATGGGTATTTCGAAAATTATCCGCCCGGTTACAAGCGAGAAAAGGACCACCCGCGTATCAGCCGATTGCTGACATCATCAAACTCTTCGGAAAGGAACGGTTTATACCAAGATTAGCAAACAAATTCCTTTACACCCTTTCTCCCTTAGTTGCGTTAAGTGCGATTCTCATCTTGAGTTTCATGATCCCCCCAGGTACTCCCTTTTGGCCAGGTCCTCTCGCTTTTGATCTCATTGTCATCTTGTACTTTTCCGTAATGTTTTCTCTTGCGTTTGTTATTGCAGGGTGGGCTTCAGGTTCACCTTGGGGGAAAATTGGAGCGAGTCGTGAAGTTGCCATGATTCTTAGTGTGGAGCTTCCACTCGCCATTGCCTTACTCATTCCATCTTTAGCCCTTGCTCGTGTAGGTTCTGGTTTTTCATTATCCATCACTGATGTTATTGCAGCTCAGGAAGGGATTTTCATCTGGTTTCTCCCCAATTGGTTTCTATTTCATTACCCTCTTGCATCTGTGGCTCTCTTCTTAGCGTTACTTACGAAATCATGGATGCGCCCATTTGGAGATATTCCAGAAGCGGAACAAGAAATCTTTGCAGGACCGCTAACGGAGTATGGAGGACCACTACTTGGAATTTTTGAATTGGCTCGCCTTTTCAGATTTTACGTCTTCACTGCCCTCTTTGTGGACCTTTATCTGGGTGGAGGTGATGGCCTTATTTTTCCACTTAATCTGCTTGTCTTTCTGGTCAAGTGTCTTGTCATTGTCATTATAATGACTATCATTCATGTCGCAAGTGCAAGATATCGGATTAGCCATGCATTCAAGTGGTTTTTAACAGTGTGTTTAGCATTTGCTGTCTTTTCCTTAATTCGTGTGTTGGTGGGATTCTGAAATGGTGAAAATAACAGCAATCAAAGAAGTGTTGAAAGCCCTTTTCAAACCAGCCACTACCAAATATCCACACGGTCCCCCCAGCCATGTCCCCGAAGGACTCCGTGGGCTTCCGCAATTTAAGGACGATAATTGCATTGGGTGTGGAGCATGTGCTGAATGCTGTTCAGCGAATGCAATCTCAATAACGGACACCGGTGATACACGTACATTGAGTATCTTTTACCCCAGATGCATATTCTGCGGTCGCTGCGAGGACATTTGTCCAGAAGATGGAATTGCCCTTTCTGAGGAGTTCGAACTAGCTACTAGCGACAAGAAGGAAGCAGAAGTCTCGATTAAGTTCACTTTAGTAAAATGCCAAGAATGTAGTTCAGCCATCTCAACAAAAGAACATCTAACGAAAATCAAAGAGCGAATCATGAAAAACATCGATCCAGTAATCGCTGACGCCGTAGCTGAAGACCTAGCCAAATACGAGAATCTTTGTGTGGAATGCCGAAGAAAACTCAGTTACCAGCTGAATACGCATACTCAGAAATATTATACTAGGGGGTGGGAGAAGTGAACCCAATTATTGGACTGCTCATACTCATTCTTGCAGTTGTCATAATTGAGATTGACGATTTCCGATTTGTAACAATTCTTCTTGGAGTCCTTGGCGGAGCAATAACACTTGGTGCAATTCTTGAAGGAGCTTTTGTCGAAGTACTTCCGCTCGCCATTTACTCAATCCTATTCCTTCCAATGGCACTTTTCATTACCACTGTTCGGACTAAACGAACTGAAGAACCCCCAATAATTCAGGGAGTTCCATCAATTGGTCTATTACTGATATTAGTGATAATTGCCTATGTCATCTCCTTTTACCTTCTTGGAGTAACTGGGATTGAATGGCCATTAGTTGTAATTGGAATCTTTGGACTCATTATGAAAACGGATTTACGGAAGAGCGTAGCCAGCTTATCGACCTTGGTGTATTCAGTCCATTTGTTTGTACCGGGAGTTGATTTCATCATCGAAGGAATGTTGATGCTCACTACAGGAATTCTCATTCTTGCTTTACTAGTGCTTAGTCACCGATTCTTTATCCTGAAGGGTTCCATGTCAACGAGGGATCTAATGGATTTGAGGTTTTGAGGTGAAACATGATGGGGTTAATGAGTTGGGCTCGTGGCAAATCCCCCTGGATTGCAGTGCTTCATGCAGGGGGGTGTAACAATTGTGATATCGAGGTGTTGGATGTATTGACGCCTCGATTTGATGTTGAAAGATTGGGTGTCTTATGGAAACAAAATCCTCGTCATGCAGATATCCTCATCACGAACGGTTGTGTATCTAAACATTCTAAGGTGTTTATCAAGCGGATTTATGACCAGATGCTCGCTCCGAAGAAAGTTGTTGCCTTAGGATCCTGTGCGTGTACTGGGGGCATCTATGTTGAAGGCGAGGGGAGAAACGTTGAAGAAACCCATACGATCATTGGCGGCGTTGACAAAGCTATACCGGTTGATGTGTATGTTCCAGGTTGCCCGCCTAAACCAGAAGCGATAATCCAAGGAGTAGCCATAGCCATTGAGAAGCTCAAGAAAGGCGATTGATGAACTGAACTCTTTCTATTTCTTTTGTTTTCGTTCTTGTAGTCGTTCGTAACGTAATGCCAAAATCTGAGCTGCAAGTGTTAAGGGTTCACGAATAGGGGCAACAGGTGGTGCATAGCAAGTTTCGAGGTCAGCGACTTCGCGGATTGTCATTCTTGTTGATAGAGCAGCGCTGAGAATGTTCGTCCTCTGATGGGCACATGGGCCAATGACTTGTCCACCAAGTAATCGTCCTGTTTCCTTATGTGCCAGAAGCTTGACGGTAACTTCTTCTTCGCTGGGGAAATACTCAGCGGTTCGGCTTCCCTTGAATTTCCCAGCAAGAATTGGGAGATTTGTTTTTTCAGCTGCTACTCGGGTGGGTCCTACTCCAGCAATTTCAAGACCGAAAAGATGAGTTGTCCGTGCTAATACTACGCCCCCTAATTCGGCTTTTCCTCCTGCAGCATTGATCCCAGCGACTTCACCTTGACGTAAGGCAATACTACCAAGCCCTGAAACAATACTCTGTCCAGTCACCAAATCATCGTGTTCAGCACAGTCACCTGCAGCGTATACATTGGGATGATTTGTTTCCATGCGTTTATTCACTCGAATCCCACCACGCTCGCCAAGGGTTATACCTGCGTCCTTGGCTAGAGTGGTGTTTGCCCGGACACCGGTTGCGACTATTACAATATCAGCAGGGATTTTTTCTTCATTATTAGTTTCGCGATCTGCAACAAGAACGTGGGTTTTTGTGACCTTCTTTGCTGCTGTTCCCAGTTTGACAGAAAGTCCATCGGCTTCCATTTTCTCTTGGACGATGGTTCCCATCTCATCATCAATCATCGCAGGTAAAACCTGTGGAAGAAATTCGATCACCGTGATTTTCAAGCCTAGGGTGTGTAGGGCTTCAGCGGTTTCGAGTCCAACGAGACCTGCTCCAATTACAGCAGCAGTTTTCCCTTTCTTTGCTACGGCCTGGAGTTGTTTTGCATCCTCGAAGGTATGTAGGCGGTGCACATGAGAAGCATCTAAGCCTTCGATTGGAGGTGTGCTGGGTCGAGCTCCTGTTGTAAAGACCAATGCATCATAAGTGAGAGAGTCGGTGCTTCCACCATTGGTTTTGATAGTTACAGTGTTGGTTTTTAAGTCGACTTTGGTGGCTTCCGTATTGAGACGTAAATCAGCACGAACCAATTTTCCCGTATAGAAAGATTCGGGGTGGATGATGACGTCGTTCATGTTGGAAATAACGCGGTTGACGGTATAGGGGAGTCCACATCGACTATATTCGGGTAAGGATTCATCTTGAAGGATTGTGATGGTTGCATCGCGGCTTGTCTTTCGAGCCATTAATGTCGTAGCAGCACCAGCGGTGCCACATCCAATTACAACTATATGTCGGGTCATTGGCTTTCATTTCCGAAGAGTTGTGTAACCTACACATGGGGAAGTCCTTAGCCAAAAAGATTATACTTTGCCCCTTCGTTGGTTCTTTCTAGCGGCGAGATTATCATCCAGCAGGCTAGGGTGGTAAAGTGGCAATCACAAAAGTTGCAATCTTCATTCAAGGACCCTCCGAGGCCATGAAAAACGGTTTCTCCTCTACACCAGAAGCCGACCTAGCGACTGCCCTACTGTTCTTACGTAAACAGGTGCGAGAACCAGTTCCCTTTACGTATTTTTCCAAAGTCTACCTGCCATTCTATATGGTTCATGCTTTACCGGGGCGTAGTTTGATAATCAGTGGCGTGGGTGAACCTACAATTTCTGTTCGCCACTCGTCCATCCCCTCATTAGTCCAGATGCGGGCAGAACTTCGTAACGTGGAAAAAATTGAGTTGGTTCCCAAGCTGTTGGGAGAATTTATCCATGCCTTTGAGCAACCGGCATCAGAATTAATTGTAATTCAAAACGCAATGCTTCCCACAATGATTGACCCACTACGATTTCTTGTTGATTCAAATATTCCTCCACCAGGTGAGGAGTTGTGTTTACCTTCTCGTTTGTCCACTAAGGAGATCCATGATGTAGGAATCCTATTCCGGAATGAGCGAGCCCGCCTTGATGGAAATCTCTCCCAACTCAGTCAAGCAGAAAGCCTCGCGGATGAATTTGTTGAAGAAAATATTCGTCTATTAGATGCGCGTCGGGATCGAATGTCACATGGTGCTTCGCTTCGGTGGGAAGCAAGACCTGTGGAAAGTGAACCACAACCCACCTTCTTTGCGGATGAACCAACAATTGAACTGGAAAAAGAAAAGGAGCGCATCTCTGGTGAACTAGCTGATGTTGTTAGTCGGTTGGCCAACACCCTTGGGCTTTCCACTGAACAATGTAGACGACTCGTTAGTTCGATAAAAGCCAAGCCCACTGAAGTTGAATGGCACATTGCTAATATGAAAACTCGACTTACAGAATTGGAAAACACAGCGAGTGTGTTTCAGCTTTCAATTCAACAAGCCTTAACGGAATTAGATGAAAAAACCGAAGAACTGAGAGATGCGCGAACCCGATATGAATGGAGCCACGAACAATCACGGGTTGATCCTACACGAGAGGCAACTCCACCACCCTTTCCGAGTGGAACTCTCACTTATACCGAGTCAACTACTCCTGAAGCTGATTCAGGAACCAAACTATCGGACTTGGATATGATTCGGGAAGCCGTCATCAAATTACATGCTGCCTTGAAGGAATCAATCAAGAACTTGAAAAACAGGGTAGAACAGGAACACCGTCGGTTTGAAGCCATTAGTGCACCCGCTGATACCTTACAGGGTTACCTTCCACTCATGGAAGTTGTGGTTCCGTTATTTATCGTGAAGATTGGTCAGGGCGAAGGGCAATATGGTGTGATTCCGCCTTTGAAGATTCAAGGGGATATGGCAGGAAAGCATACGGTGAGTCTCTTTGACGAGATTTTTGGAGACCAACTCATTCAATTGATGCGAACTGAAATTCGATCCAACCCCCACTTTCGTCAACAACTTGATACAATCGCCCAGCGCTCGAATTGGGTTCGGCGACCTTTCAGTTCAGAACATGTCCAACGTGGAACTCGACAATTGGCAAATTACGCATTAATGAATTATGAGATGCGCGAACAGATTGCCGGCTTTTGGTCCAGCATTTTATTAATGTAGAAGGTTTAACCGCGAGTCCAACTATCAAGGCTTTGCTGGCGTTGCCCTTCCTTAGCTTTCATAAGCCTGTCAATAACATTGAGAACCCGTGTTTCCGAAAAACCTCGTTCGGTACATAAGAATTCAACAAGTCCATCTTTATCGATGGGTTCGGGTGTGATGTCGTATTCATCCGTGATTGGATGATCTAAGAAGATACGACGGATTTTGTGATAATTTGGTGGGAGTTGTTCAAGTATTTTGCTTGGAAGGTTTTCAAGGCTGTTGTTTTCCTTAATCAGTTTCAAAGCTGTTTTGGGGCCTACTTGAGGAACTCCTGCGTTGAAATCTGTGCCAATGAGAAGTGCCATATCAACTAGTTGCTCTCGATTGATTCCATTATCAGCAAACACCTTGTGAAGATCAATTAGTTCCGGTTCAAGAGGAACACTCGTGCCTTTGCTGGGTAATCGCTTCCGGCCAGTGAGGGTTAGATATCGCAGTAATCGAGGTGTTCCAAAGAGGAGCGTGTCAAAGTCACGGCTTGCTGTAGCCCAGGCTTCGCCACGTTGGACCATGTAAGCGGCTTGGGCTTCTCCTTCTCCGGGGGCTTGAATATACGGGATTCCAAGATAGGATAAGACTTGTTGGGCTTCTTGAGCCATCTCTTTGGTTAATCGACCAGTACCAACAGCTTTCGACCATGCAGTCTTCATATCACCTTTCGCAACGGCTTCTTCGTATTCACGTTCGGCTCGTTTACGTTGTTCTCGCCGCTTGGTTATCTCATCAGATTTCAGATCTGGGGGTTTCCCATCAAAGACGAAAATAAGTTTCATGTCATACTCGGTGATTAATCGCGTTGTTCGGTAGAGTAGTCCAACTAGATGAGAGGTGATTCGACCATTTCGGTCTTTGAGGGGAATTCCATCTGGTGTCCGAATCAAGGCTAGGAACTGGTGTAATTGATTGGCTGCATCAACTGCAAAGGACCGGCTCCGTAATTCCTCTAGCGTTAAAACCTGTGGTGTAATAAGGGGCGCTAACTTGACACCCAACAGAGATGACCTCCCAAGTCAATGAACTACCGTTGTCTGCTTCACTCCCCAATCCATAGACCATAAAGGTTCCGCCAATTGCCAGAAATCCCTTCCTCTCGAATATCTGTGTAGTGTATACTCTGCCTTGTTATTGCTCAGTTCTTGTTTTCACTCATGGAATAAAAAAAAGAAGAAAGGAACGACCAGCAAGCTTAGAGCTTGGGTCGTTTAGGCTTCTGAAGGGGCAATTATGCCGCCAATCAGGACAAGAAGCGCTGGAAGGAATCCAGCTAAGAATAGCCCTAAGACCCCTGTGACAATTAGACCAGTCTTATGGGCGCCGGGATCATTCTTCCATCGGAACCAGAGGAAGAAGAAGATGATTGCGAAAATGGTAATCAAGATGTAGAATAATGCACTCATGAGGAATATCATCAGGAAAAGTGGATCTGATAATACTGGTAAGAACAACATGAGGGAGAATGCGAGCATACCGATTCCGATTAACCAGAAGATTAACTGAAGCCAGGCACCGATTGTAACTAGGGTTCGGGCTGTTCCTTCGTCTGCCATAACTCATTATGCCTCCTATAGTTTGTATTGTTGGAACTCCGGTAAGGAGTCAATCCGTTCTCTTGAAGCCGACTTAAAGGCTTTTGGCTCCTCATTGTTAGAAAAATCGACACGCTTCGCATTTTCACTGTTTACTTTACTATTGTCTAACTTTTTCCCTAGGATGGCTACAAAAACGCCCATTTTACTTGGAAATCAGAGTTGGACCTCTTTGAACTGTCGGATATGGTTAAGCAGTTTTGGAGGATTTCCACGCCGAGTTGCAGTTGCCTGAAGCACCTGCACCATCCGACCATGAACTGCAGATTTCAATTGGCTTGAGTTCGGTATTTGCTGAATCGCTCCATACTGGTCAATGATTTCTCTGCACAACGATACCTTTGTTTGGGTAAAGAGAGGTGTTGTATCAAGGATAGAGGCGCAGGTGACTGCGAGGTCTTCGTGGTAGGAGTTTGCATGGCTTTCTTCAAAATCTACTCCCACAAGATGGTCTTGTTGGACGAGGAAGTTTCGAATTCGAGCATCGCCTTTGACTAAGACTTGGTTATTTTCGCGGGAGAAAGTCGTATGGAATTTGGCTAGCCAAGTTGCAAGCATGCGACCGAACATTAAGTCCGGGTTGATGGTAATTAGATCACAGAGGTTGGGGGCATCAATATATTCCAGGGCAAGAACGTCTGCTGTTGAACCAATGATGGTTGGGACATGTAAGTTATGTTGATGAGCTTCTTGGAGAATTGATGTTTCATGAGCAATCCCGGGTTGTTTATAGTATTTTACAACCAGTAGAAACGATGAAGAATTCGGTGAAGGCGTTCCTGTGATCTTGTAGACTTCGTTGCGGCGACTTGGAAGTCTTTCATACGATAGGATTGAATAATCTTCACCGAGGATTGCTTTGAGGGAGTTGATGACCATTCGAGGGAGTTGTTGTGATGGCATCTCGAATTCTCCTGAGCCGCATCTAGTTTTTTGGTGTGACTAAGAAGCTTTGATTATCTAGGTTTAGGAGCCAGTAGTTATTTGAACTATTGGATAAATGAATGGGCAGTAAAAAAAAGAGATGGTGCATACTTTTGACAAAAAAAGATGGGCAGGTTCTTCAGTCATTGGAACCCAAGGCAAAGATATGGTTTGAACTCGATGGTGAGCTAATTCTGGGTCGTGGGGGAGCATTACTTTTACGGGGGATTGCTGAGAAGGGATCGATTAGCCAGGCCATTAAGACCCTCCCTCAGGATGCGTTTGGGGAAATGGAATCACCTTCGTATCGGTTTGCCTGGGGCTATCTTCAGAAGGTGGAAGAACGAATCGGTGCATCGATTGTCGAAAAACATCGAGGTCACAGTGATGGGAAGGGGGGAACAGTTCTAACCAATCTTGGTGTGAAGCTGTTAGAGTTGTATGAGAGCTATGAACAGAAGCTGAAACAAATTCTAACATTGTAACGTCGGTCGGAAGTTTTTTGTGGTATCAGTTCGACACTGTTAAAGAGAAATTGACCAATACTATGGCTGGATTTCCTTTCAATTGAGATGGAGGTTGAGAAGTGAGCAGAATACCTGATGAAGAGAAACGCTTTGATGCCGTTTACAAACTCGTCACCCTTGGCGAAGCAGCTGTTGGCAAGACAAGCCTTGTAAATAAATACGTAACCGGCAAATTTGACCGCGATTACCACCGAACCCTGGGCATCGACATCAGCACGTATGACGCAAAGATAGACCCTCAGTTGTTTAAGCTTCTTATTTGGGACTTGGCAGGCCAAGATATCTTTCGAGATCTTCGGACCCGTTATTGCCAAGGTGCATCGGGAGGAATTTTAGTCTTTGATCTATCTCGACCTCAAACGTTGGAGACAATTCCCCGATGGGTTGATGCATTCCGTGAAGCCGTCGGACCAGAACCGTTGCTCATTCTCCTGGGAAATAAGGCGGATTTGGAGAAGAACCGCAAGATTACCCGAGCACAAGGGGAGAAAATTGCTAAAGACCTAAACCTGTTTCAATATCAAGAGACTTCAGCAAAAACTGGGCATCAAGTAACTGCAGCGTTCAATACTCTTGCCACTATGATTTACAAATCGCATCAAAGTCGCAAGATACATTAAAACACACCTTGAACCTTATCTTTTAGTTCCAATTATTGTATTTAGTTTAAAGAAGGAATTTTAGGCAAATCACTGAGAAACACAAAGAGATCCTCATAGAGCCAGAGACCTTCTGCTATTGCCGATAATAAATCCCTAAATAACTCCTGCAAGAGTCTTTCCTTCACTTTTTTTCTTTGAATGTCTTTTCTGTCCTTGCGAAACCGGATGATAGGATCAGCATTCACTTTGTGAACAGTAAATCCTTTCCGTCCACTTGTGCCAGGATATGGCATGGTTAAAACTACATAATTTGGCAGTTAAAACTTATCGAGTTTCCCAGTAAGATGTAAGGCAAATGTACGTGTACGGGAGTGTTTCAGATTTATTGAAACGTTTGATTGCGAGGGTATCAGAAAATCAATTTTACGAGTGGGTAGAACCGAAAGTTTATGACTGGGGTTTTTAGAAGTTTCTTTGATTCTGGTGAACCTCCGGTTGAACATCTGATCAGATGGTTTACAGATCCTGTGGAGAAGATGGATAATTGAGGAGAATCGTGATGAATAATACGCCAAGCCACAAGCTTAGGATTCTTCCAGGGCTTTTTCTTTTGTCAATCTTATTATTATCTCTAGTAACCCCTTTTGCGATTAGTGCATCGCTACTCCTACCAACCTCAGATGGTTCGCGACCATCATCGGCACCCATGTCGGCGCGGATTGGTCTTGATGGGCCTCCGCCACAGGATAGACCATTATTTTCCCGGCAGGTGTCAGGAACGCGAAATTTGATTGCAATTTTAGTTGAGTTTAACGATAAAACGCATACGTTTAGCTCAACAGAAGTTCGAAACAACGCCTTTAACGCTCTTGACGACTATATTGATGAAGTCTCGTATGGACATCTACAAGTGTCAGGTGATGCCACGCCGTGGCTTAGTCTATCAAATGACCGGGAATATTATGTTGATGGCACTTCATTCCCAAGTGATCCCACATTCGATATTATTTCCGACGCTGTGGCTCTTGCGGATCCAATTGTAGATTTCTCCAATTATGATGGCGTGACAATTATTCATGCGGGTCAGGGTCAGGAATTGAGTCATGATTGGCGAGATTATTGGTCAAGTGAATGGTGGAACTTTAACCTTCCAACTGGTGATGGAGTGTCCATCACTCGATGTTCTGTCAGTCCCGAAGAGAGTCTCCCCGGAGATCCGGCGTTCGTGGGTGTCCTTGCCCACGAGTTTGGCCATGATCTCCAATTACCCGACCTCTATGATGT
>JAEOTD010000035.1 GCA_016839995.1 Candidatus Hermodarchaeota archaeon | reverse complement strand
TATGCATGGGAATCGCCACTTTGGGGCCGATAGCTAGTGCAGCATCAGCTCCATCATCATTCTCCATTGTGTACGTTCCACCAACGGGTAGGAGTGCAACATCGACTGGACCTAGTTCTTTCATTTCCGAGATGAAATCAGTATCTCCAGCATGGTAGATAGATTTTCCTTCAACGGTGACGATATACCCTACGCCATATCCTTTGGGATGATATGGATTCCCCGGTGATCGAAATCGGGTTTCGTTGTAGGCCTCCACAGCACGAATACCAATATTATCGATTTCCTTCTCTTCACCTGCTTTAAGAGCATGGACTGAACCACCGATTTTCTCATGGCAATCAGCAGGAGCAATGATAACAGTTTCATCACTCCGGACACTCTTGATTTTCTCGGGATCACAGTGATCAAAGTGTGAATGAGTGGAAAGGATGATGTCAGCTGACTCTTTTGGGCTGGCACCCTGTTCAAGGTCAATGTAAATGATTTTGTTTTCCGTTTTGATTTGGAAGCTAGCATGAGCTAGCCATTTGATAGTAACAGTCAATTGAACCACGCAGAGTGTAGGAGGATGTTGGATTATTAAAATCCTAAGGAGCCTCACTATTCGATGTCTAGTTTGTGGTATGCTTTTTTATCTTGGACACTTCCAGATAGACCCTAGGTGGTGTTATGACAGAAGAGCCGAAGGATCATAAAACCATTAGTCGGAAATCACGACTTTATGCTAGTCTAATCTTTCTCATCGCCTTCGTTGTAATCACTGTCATCTGGATGGTCTTCTATGCACCCCTCTTTCAGCCTAATGAGAGCATTGTTATTATCCTCATTTTCTTCCTGGTTTTAGGAGGTCTTGCAGCCCTACCCTGGCTCCCTGTAGTCTTCCAGCGTGAACCACCCGGTGGTCCACCCCTTGAAGATCTATAACCCTAGCCCATATCAAGTTTCATTGGCACTCCATGAGTTCGCAGTGTTCTTAGGAGCCATGAATTTCGCGTATTCAACAGGGCCCCCGAAAAAGTGGAGCAGCTAAAAACGTCAACCTTGCCGAATAGTTACTCAGATTCGAGTTTCTTCAGCTCTAAATTAATTTCTTTTAGACCTTCTTCCAATCGAGTACGTATCTGAAGCAAAAAGGATTTGCGTTCTTCTGGTTCGAGTTCGTTGAGTAACATTCGTGGCATTTGCTGGAAAAGGCGCTCAGATCTTGTACTCATCATTTGAGCAACTATTTGAGCCATATTCTCAACCTGTTTTTTCAAGTGGGATTTTCCAGCCTTTGTAATGGTGTAAATAGTTCGCTCTACTTCACCCTTGAAGTCTTTCTTACTGGACACGAATCGTTGTTCTTCAAGCTCTCCCAATGTATTGTATAACAGGGAATGTGAGGGGACCCAAGCTCCACCAGTGAGCTCTTCGATGTGTTTCATAATTTGGTATCCATGGGCTGGCTCATCGCCGAGTATCCGAAGGATTGAAATGCGTAGGAGTACGCCCTTTGGTCGTTGGAAGAACGGTGGAAACGCCATAATAAGTAAGGAATTCCGAAAGCTTATATATGTTTGTTAATTTCATGTCTTTCAGAGTCATAATTCAGGGAGACTTACCGCCAATCTCCAATCAGGTGAAAACCATGACCCACCCCCAACCAACCCAACCCGAAGAAACTCTGACCGCACTTTTTGACTACCAATCAAGAACCTCCAAATACATCATCGAGGCCAAAAACCTCTGTAAAACCTACCAGATGGGCCCCGTTGAGGTAAACGCGGTTCGTGGTGTCAACCTCCAGGTCCACCCAGGTGAATTCCTCGTTATCTTAGGCGTATCGGGAAGCGGGAAATCAACCCTTCTTCACTTGCTGGGGGCCTTAGATCAGCCCACAGCTGGCAAAGTATTTGTGGAGGGACTTGACCTCTCCACCTTGAACCATAACCAACTCGCGGATGTGCGACTTCGTCGAGTAGGGTTTGTATTCCAATTTTTCAATTTAATGCCTCAGCTTACCGCACAGGGGAATATTGAACTTCCCCTCAAATTTGCTGACGTTCCATCAACGACAGCCCACGGACGTGCCCGAGATTTATTAACTCGTGTGGGTCTGGGCGAACGTCGAGACCATGTTCCCTCAGAGCTGAGTGGTGGAGAACAACAACGAGTAGCCATCGCTCGTGCCCTCGCGAATAATCCGCGCATCATCCTGGCTGATGAACCAACAGGCAACTTAGATACCAAGACAGGTGCAGAAATCATCACTTTAATTCGTCAGCTCAATAAAACCCAAGGCCTTACGTTCGTCGTGGTTGGTCATGACGCACGATTAACAACTGTCGCCGATCGAGTTATTGAAATGCAGGATGGTGGGTTTATCGGTGAACGAGCAGGCGGAGGACAGGAGAGAGTCTAATGAAATTCAGAAACATCCTCGGATTATCCTTTACTAATATGCGTAGGCGAAAAACACGTACAATATTGACTACGCTTGGTATTGTAGTCGGAATTATGGCTGTTGTATCAATATCCTCCCTCAGTGGAGGTTTTGAAGGCCAAATCACTCAACAACTCGAACAGGGCTTAGATACGGACATCCTCACCGTCATTCCTGGTGGAGGCAGCTTTTTTGGTGGAAGCGGATTAAGCTCATTTCAAATAAATGACACATTACTAATTCAAAATATCACCGGTGTGATTTCAACTCTAGGGATCTCCCAAACCGGTACCACGATTTACAATGAAACTGGAGGAACCCTTGATACTCGAATCATCGGTGTCAACTTTACCAATCTTGAAACAGTATACGGACATCGACTGACCTTTTCTAGTGGAGATTGGAACCAATTGGGATCCAATGACTCCTGCATCGTTGGATATCTCCCTGACCCGATTGCTTCAACGGGTGATAATCTCTCAGCCGAAGTGCTGGTTCGCGTAGGATTAAATTTCAACTATATCAATGTCTCAATCAGTGTTGGAGGAGTCCTTGAAGAAGCAGGACAATCAGGGATGCTTCCCTTCGATAGATCCATCTTCATATCCATTGATACGTATCAAGAGCTGTTCGACGATTCAACTATCAGCACCATTGTCGTTCGTATCGAAGATCCTGATCAAGCTGATGCTATCGCCGATGAAATCAACGAAGCCTTCGAAGACCAAGTCCTGGTCATAGTACCGAATTTCCTTATTGACATGGTATCAAGTGTCTTTAACATCATGGAAATCTTCCTGCTTGCCATTGCATCAATTGCCCTACTTGTAGCAGGAATCTCGATACTTAATATCATGTTAGTAACTGTAATGGAACGAACCCGTGAAATCGGAATCATGAAATCCCTAGGGGCCAAGGACCGCACGATACTAAGTCAGTTTCTCTCCGAAGCCGCTCTTTTAGGCGTTCTCGGAGGAGTGATCGGTATCATCGTAGGATTATTCCTAGCTCAAGGTATGGGACTGATGCTTCCTGCCCTCTTCAGCGGTTTTCAAGGCGGTTTTGGTAATGGTGATATTGGATTTGGTGGAAGCAGCTCTTTTACCCTTGTTCCAGTACTCGCCCCTGAAACGATTCTCATAGCCATGACCTTTGCAATTCTTGTAAGTGTCATCTTCGCGATTTACCCTGCTCGTAAAGCAGCAAAACTCGATCCGGTCAAAGCCCTTCGGTATGAATAGCTGGCAACCCGATTAATGTCTTAGGCGCGGTAGACTGAAGGAGTCTCCGCACTTTCTTTTTTTCTTTGTTAGGAAGAACCAATCTAACGCCTATATTATAATCACTATATTACCTATATAATGATTTAAATAGGGAGGAGTTATAGGAAGATCTAAGGTTCAGCATATTGACGTCCCCCAGCAAGCTCTCCCCCCTTATCACTGATACTCGTCGAGTCATTCTCGAGTATTTGCTGGGAACCGATGCCAATGCCGTCACTCTGTCAGAACACCTTAGAATCAATATCAGTGCGATTCGTGGGCATCTGGACGTTCTGGAACTCGCTGGACTCGTCTCCTCATCGTTTGAGCACGCAACACGTGGTCGTCCTAAACGCCTTTACTCGTTGACTCCCCAAGCTCGCAACCTATTTCCCCAACAAACCGCGTCCATCATTTCTACACTCCTACAGATCTTAGTCCAATCTTTTGAAACGAAAACCTTCAATTCCCTCATACGCCAAGTCGTAACCAGTTTATGGCAGCAAATTCTTCCCAGCAAACCTAGTGGAAGTCTCCAAGATCGACTGGACTCTGTAGTAGATGCGTTGGATAATTTTGGCTTCTATGCATCCTTGGAACTCATTGCCGATCAATTCGCCATTGTAGTTCGCAATGATGTATTTCGTTTAGCGTTAGTGACCCTCCCCAGTGAACAAATCGCTCGCTTTCAACAGGAGTTTTGGAACCGACTAAGCCGCCTTGTTGGTGAAATCCGGGTGAAACGCACCGATCTGCCCGAACCAAGCCAACATGGCTTTCGTGTACTCGTGGAGGAGAGAAGGAAGTAGTGAATAATGTCTGTAAGTAAAGTAAAGAAAACCATCGTAAAGGATGGAAAAGTAAGTGACCGCCTTCTTGAAATCGGGAAGGATTATTTAGCTGGCCAAACACTATCCGCTCTCACAGATCTTTCCAATGTCGGCCCTGTCCAGTTCTCTGACGCCTTCTACATACTGGATAAACTGGGACCCTTCCTTAACCGCCGAGAACAGCGTCAGCTATTAGACCTGCTTACGGAAGTCGTGGTTCTCAGTCAAAGTGACGTTGGCATGTCTAAGCACATACTTCGAGACTACATGAAGAAACGAATTCGAAATAGTGGCAATTTCGGTGAATTCGTTTACCATGTTATTCAGCAAGTCAATGGCCTGCAACACACCTAAACGCCCTCCTCTTCAGGGTGAAATCATCGGAAAATGTATGCCGTAAAATCGTAAGCTTAAAGGCTCATCCCAGCTAGCAATACTCCCACCAATTGAGAGATTGTCATGCGGTATGAAAAGATCCAAGCAAAAACACTGTTGTCAAAGCCCATCTATGGCGATGCCTGGTTTCATAGCAACCGCTCCTTGAACGCATACCGTGGCTGCGAACATGGCTGCGTGTATTGTGATGGTCATTGTCAATATTACCGGATTGATAATTTCTACACCCATATCCGGGTCAAAGAGAATGCACCGCAAGTGCTGTGTCGAGAGCTGGGACGGGCACGGTTCCAGGCACAAAGTAAAATGCAGTCTGAAACTTTGGTCCGGTTTCTGAGTGACCAAGAAAAAACAAAAGCAATGGACACAGGACCACGAAAAATCATTGTGGGAGCTTCTGGTGGGGTTTCAGATGCATACCAACCGGCAGAAGAAGAATATCAAATCACGCGACAAATACTTGAAACCTTATACGACTTTCGACTGCCAGTTTTTATTTTGACCAAATCCAACTTGGTGCTCCGAGATCTTGACTTGCTTAAAGAAATTCATAAGCAAGCCTTCGTGAGCGTATGCTTCAGCATTACATTGCACGACGAGGAAATGCGGGCAATTTTTGAACCAAAATCCTCAGCAACCTGGGAACGATTCGAAGCACTCAAACAAATCCGCAAGGCAGGATTATTTGGAGGAGTGATGGCCTATCCCACCATCCCCACGATTGGCGATTCCATCGAGAATATGCAAGGACTAGCCAAGGAAGCAAAGAAGGCAGGTGCTGAGTTCATCCTCTTTTCAGGCATGACTCTGAAACCAGGACGACAAAAAGACTATTTTTTCAATGTGGTGCGACAGCAAGTTCCACAGGTGTATGATCTTTTACAACAAATCTATGCAAACAATCACACCTACGGATATCCCATCGTCGAACTCTTACCCGTGAATCCAGGACTGCAGGGTCGAAAGATATGCCAAAAGGTAGGCATCTCCGATCGGTCAGTGCGACACATGCCACCTGGTGAACCGGAAGCAAACATCCAAGTCATCAACCGACTCCTAGACCTCGTCTTCTATCGACAGATTCTCCTCGGTACACCTCGAAACATGTGGAAGCCCTACCAAGACCTTGCTATCAAAATCGAAAAAGGTGTTGAAGACCTCCAAAAACTCGCTAACAAGGGAGTCTTAGAAGACCACCTAGGAGTTAGTCCGAAAATGGCAGGTGTGGTGAACGAGATTTTACATCAAGGGACATTTAATGCTCTAATCCGTACTCAAAGCGAACTGGAAAAACTGTCTCAATACACAACAGAAAAATAGTCACAGGGTAACTGAGAGAGGGGGCGAGAATTATTCAGGAAAAGTGTTGGAACTGTGGGGCTGCCGTAGAACCCAATGAACGAGGGCAGTGCCCCCAATGTCAGATCCAGCTAACGCGGTTTGAGATGAAGTTACAAATTGTAAATGAACCAGAAGAGGTGCTTGAACCACAAGAATCTGCCGTGGAAAATAGGGATCCCATTAAGCAGAAAGAAGCGGCTATGGCTACCCAGTTTCATGCCTGGTTGAAGGATAAGCAGATACTTCCGGGTGGATACACAATAACTTCGCAACAGACTTTAGTGGGAGATTTGTCTCGTCGAGAATTTGGATTAAAACTTCTCATCGTTGCAGAAAAGGAGTTAGATCTCACGCAGTTGCTAGAACGGTCTGGATTCGATATCAACCCCATAGATTACCGCGCTACCTTAGGCTTCAACTTATCTTTTCGCGACTATGAAAACACTGAGCACCGAATACGTGTCCTCGCCTGGAACGTCCTCCCTCCACATATCCACTATTTTCTAACACACTATCGTGGAGCTCATGGCACCATCTTTGTTTACGATGTCGGCAACACACAAGGCCTTGAACGCATTTCTCCACTCCACGACTTAGTGAAAGACATCAATGGTGATGTCCCGATTGCCCTTGTTGGCCACAAACCAATCCAATCTGGACAACGAAAAATCCCTCGCAAAGTCGCTGAAACCCTTGCTAACCAGCTAGAAATCCCCTATCATGAAACTCAAGATCCAAAGGGCGCCACCCTCGACCCATTGCTAGAGGAATTGGTTCCACGAATGCTGAACTTCGCAAAATACTAGCTTATTTGGCTTTCTCCAAGCAGCGTATTTTTATCACTGACAGAACCAAAGACCTCACACCAGATAGTGTTGATGTGGTTTTGTGGATTCCTACGATATCCCCACCATTCGAGCCGCCTTCACCATGCGTCAGGGATTTGACGATGCACTTCCTTGGACCACAGTCCGGAAAGCGATTCAACAAGTGGCGGCTGTTCAAATCGACTCAATTTCAGTGGTTGCACGAAGCCACCACTTGACACTTCGAAACCGAGTCCGAAACTACCATCCCGACCAACTCTGGAAATCGCTTCGAAACCATCAGGTGTTTGAGTATTGGGCTCACGCCTGCTGTTTTGTGCCCATTGAAGAATATCCCTACTATCGTCACCGCATGCAACATTTCCCCAAGTACAGTATTTCGTGGGTGAAGAATCAATACAACAAACACAAGGACACCATGGATGATGTGGAAACCCGAATTCGCCAAGAAGGACCCTTAAGCAGCAAAGACTTTGAAGATCCCAGCGGGAAGAAACGGGGTGGATTCTGGGATTGGAAACCTGCAAAAGTAGCCCTCGATTTGCTTTGGTCTTCTGGTCGCCTTGCGGTTGCTGAACGCGTCAACTTCCAGCGATTCTACGATTTATCAGAACAGGTCATCCCCAGCCACTATTTAGATCAACATGTAGATCAAGATGAAGTCTGGCGGTTCTTCATGGAACGGAACCTAGATTGTCTTGTGGCAGCTACCGCGCGAGATCTGCGTGAGTACATTACCTGTCGTAATTTTGCTTTAGATATCAAGGGCAACCGGACTAAGGCAATGGAAAAGCAACTAGCAGTGTTAGAACAGGAAGATACTGTAATCCGACTCGATGTTCCCAATACAAAACG
>JAEOTD010000034.1 GCA_016839995.1 Candidatus Hermodarchaeota archaeon | reverse complement strand
CGAAGACCGGGGAAATAGTTGTGATGCTTGGAGATTTGAACGGTTACTGTAGGGATAGTCTTTTGCCGGCGCGTCGTGCGAGCGATTGTGTCCACTTCAGTTAGGTTCTCAGCTGTAAGAAGGCTGATAATGATTGGCGCCTCAACTGAGATATAAGTCTCCCAAATATTTGAGGTAAAGGTCTCTTCGAGCCATGCAAGAATCGCACCGTGGTCAGTTGCGCGTTCGTCCCATGTCATTCGCATCAAGAAAGGGATGCTTCCCGCAGCACCTAACTCAACGAATGTACTGAACCTGATGGCTTTTCCTTCGATAATTTCATTGACGAGTTTTCGAACACGCCGTGCAGTTAATCTAGATTTTTCGGCAATATCCACAATGGACATCCGAGGGTCGTCATTGAGTGTTTTCAGAATACGTAAGTGTAATTTCGAGAATTCCATCTTATGACCGAGTGGTCTTAATATCTGGTGGGTTTCGATATTATGAACACAATCGAAGGTTCGGAGAAACGCTCCGATCTCCCAGAGATCCTGCGAATCTCGAAATTCCGCAATGAGGACATAATTTCCTCCGGTATAAGATGCAGCAGCAATGATCTTGTCATTTGCGCCAAGGGTGTTAACGAACTCCGTTTCGTCTTGAGACCCATCTGTCGTCAGCATCCCGTAGAGATGGTTAATTCCTGCCATTTCCGCTGTGATCTGAAGCCTGTAGCTGGTAATAATTCCTGTGGCTTCAAGTTTTTTGACTCGCTTTTTTATTGCGCTGGAAGAAATGTTGAACTTCAGAGCGAGCTCTCGGTAGGTAATCCGGCAGTTTTCGCTAAGAGCTCTGAGAATTCCTTTATCGATTGAATCCAAGGTTGATCACCCTTATGTAAGATGATCGATCGGGATACGTCCAACTTTCCATTTCGAGTGTGGTAACAAATTAGTCGTGTCAATTAAACGATCTTCTATGGCGATAAGTTTGTCCTTCGCTTTTTGGAATGCAGAATGTGATGCAAGGAGAACCACACAGTCTGCATTCAGTGCTTCATCAAAAGATGCAGCTGTGAATCCAAAATCTGTAAGTTCTTTCTTCGAGAAGAAAGGGTCGCATGCAAGGATTGCCTTGGGATTGTATTCACGAAGTTGCTCAAGTATACGAAGGCTTGGAGCGAAACGGGTTTCTTTAACATCAGCTCGGAAAGAGATTCCCAAAAGGCTAATCGTAGAGCCTTTAACAGATTTTTTCTTAGAGTTTAGACAGCGAATGACCAAGTCCACGGTGTGTAAAGGCATACTATCATTGATGTGCCGTGCTTGTCGGAGAAACGTTGGGTTGATACCTACTTCCTTGGCTTTGTTAATGAGAAACCAAGGATAGATAGGAATACAATGCCCCCCAACACCAGCGCTAGGTCGATGAATCATACAGTGCTCATTGGTATCCTCATTGGCTGCCGCAATGACTTCCCAGGCATCGACTCCCAAGGGTTCACAGAGTTTTGCTAAGAAGTTCGCATAGCCAATGTTGACATCACGAAATGTCCCTTCGGCTACTTTCACCAATTCAGCGGCTAGCAACGTGGAGGTTTGAACGACATCGCCAAAGACACCATAAACCCCCGCCGCAGCCTCTGTACTAGCTTGGTCAATGCCCCCCACGATTTTAGGAAATTTGTAAAGATTTCGTACAACTCGACCAACCATAAGACGTTCAGGACTGTGCGCCAAACCAAAATCCTTACCCGCAACAAGTCCACTCGCTGCTTCAAGAACCGGTTTAACAACCCATTCAGTGGCGCCAGGTGGCATTGTGGTTGAGGTTATCACCAAATCGCCCTTCTCTAAGCCTTTTCCAGCCACTTCAGCCGCTCTTTGAATAATGGAATAGTCTTCCTGACCGATTGCATTTACTAAAAGGGGTACAAGGAGGATAATGACATCAGAATCCTTCGCTGCAGCTGTCCCATCAGTCGTAGCTCGGAATTTACCTGCTTTGACCATTTCAGTCAGGAGTTCAGGAATCTTCGGTTCGCCAATTAATGGGGATTCGCCTCGATTGATTTGATCTACAAGAGCCTGGTTTGTTCGCACACCCACGACTTGGGCGCCTTCCTTTGCGAATGCAACCGCCACAGGGAGCCCCATATTTCCAATTCCAACTAGATCAATGGTCACATCTCCCTTTCGGATTGCATGTGAAACTTCGGTAGCTGATTTCCTGTACACTTTCACCATTCGGGCAACCTCGCGCACTAAGCACTCCAAGCGCGCACTTAAGCATTATTGTTAACAAACTTTTGAGGTTAAAGGTGAAAACTCGTAGACGTGATGTTAGCCTTATTTGAGATTCAACTTGTCGGAGAGAAATGCTAGAATCATCGGGATGATGTGGTTCAGACGACGAGTCCAAAAGTGATTTGCCCCTTTGATTACTCGAAGATACTTATCTTCCACTTGAAGCATTGCATAGATTGTTTCGGCTTCAACCAGGTTGACTGCATCATCATTTTGACCATGAATCACATAGGTGGGACATGGAACATAGCGAATGGCATCTTTAACAAGGTCAGAGTCAGAATCAGGAAGACGGATTGGAGCACTGATGGTGACAAGAGCGTCAGGGGAGGCATCCATTGCAGCTGCTAGACTCATACTTCCTCCAAAACTATACCCAAGAAGAGCAATTCGCGATTCATCAGTATGAGGATGGTTTCGGAGGAATTTCACAGCGGCTATCGTGTCTTGGATTTCTCCAATTCCTTGCCCAAACTGGCCTTCACTTTTCCCTACTCCACGATAGTTGAACCGCAGAGTATTGAACCCTTTATCAACAGCGGCTTGTTGAATGGCTATCAATCGACTGTCATCCATCGAACCACCATAGAGAGGATGTGGATGACAAAGAATCAATCCTGGTTGTTCCTCTTTCTTAGCTAGCGTGAGTACACCTTCTAAGGCAAGATGAGTGGATTCAATCGGGACAAGGTGTTCTTGGGTCTTATGGGAATCCTTTTCAGATCGTGATTCAAACACTAAAAGCCACACCTCGAACAACGTCAGACGTTAAGAAATCGGGGTTGTCCTATCCTTTTAAACCTGCGTCACTTGAGTCGAAACCTATTGGAATCGTGTGGGAGATTGAGGGTACGAAACTGCACCAGAGTTTTATAGCTAGCCCTGAACGACTCAAGAAGGAAGTTATTGCATGCCAAAGAAGCCAAAGTACCTACATAAAGACCTGAATTTACCCGTTATTGACAGCCATTCACATTATCTTTCACATGCAACGTTTCAGTCATGGCAAGTGAGCTCGGGGGCCATTCAGCGTCGGATACGCACACGAACGGATATGAAAGAAGTTGAGGTTCCAAACCCAGATGAGGATTTTGCCCAACGCTGGGTCAAAGAACTGGACCGGTATGGAATTGAAAAAATTGGCATGATGGTGGGTCCCGAATCTTGGAACGAATTCGCAAATGCCTTGAAACGGTTTCCGGAGAGATTCTACGGCTACGCAAACATCAATCCACTTTCACCCGATGCCGAAAAACAAGCCAGACACGCCATTCGCAAACTAGGCTTTCATGGTTTCAAGCTCTACCCTGTACTCCACAACTTCCACACCTATGATGAGGAAGCCTATAGAGTGTACCAAATTGCCGATGAACTCCAGGTCCCGGTGCTTCATCACTTCGGTATTTCAATCGGAGCAGGAGTCAATCTGCGATATTGTAATCCGCTAGATTTACAACCTGCTGCCAGAGACTTCCCCAATGTCCGATTTGGTATAGCTCATCTCGGAGCAGGAATGTTTCGAGAAACTCTGTTGCTCTTTTATCAGCAAGATAATATTTACGTTGACACCTCAGGCTCCAATATCTGGATGCGCTATATTCCCTACCCTTCCGATTTAATCGGGGTTATGAAACGAGCCCTAGAGGCAGGAGGCCCAGAACGTATAGTATTTGGGACCGATAGCTCGATGTTCCCTCGTGGATTCCGATATGATATCCTTGACAAACAGTTGCGAATCTTCAAGGACCTTCAGGTATCTGATGAGAATCTTCGAAAAATCTTTTCGGAAAATATCCTCTCCTTAATGGGGAGAAGAAAAGGCTAACTTTTGGATTTGACCTGGCTTTCGGATTCAGCTGAATCTTCCTTTGGTTGTTGGCGTTTTAACGGTTGTTTTGTGTCGATACTGTATATTGCTTTGATATAGAGCAGCCCTTCACATCGCGGACAAGGACCAATTTCCTGAAAAACATGATCACCAGGTTCCAGGGGACCTTCCGTTTCAACACCACATTTGTCACAGGTAATCAGCCGTCGAACCTCAGCGAATTCGAGTTTTGCTGGTGAACGAGTGCCACGAAAAACAAGGATTATGAAAGCACAAAGAAAGCCAATCCCAATTCCCCAGAGTAGAAAATTGATGGGCTCATCGTAGAAAAAGCCCCAAATAAGAAAGATGAAAATGAGAGTGATCAGGAGCGCCCACCAAAACCGTTGACTTGAGTTCCCTGCGGTTAAAGTCGGAGTAGGTTCACCAGTAGCTTGGGTCGATAGCATTTTCATCACTTCTAACGAATTTTTCAATAGTTTGGTTTGGGATTTGAGGTGTTGATTATAACTGAGAATAGTGTCACAAACGAGATTATTTTTTAGGTTTGCGCATACGTTGAATAAAGGAGAGCGTCTCTTCGATTTCCCGTTCACGCGCTTCAATAAGCGGCCACATACTCAAACCGAGTCCCTCACCAGAAATTTCGGCAAACAAATCAATGAAGAGCCCCACTTGGTAAGCGTACATATTCGACACCGTTTGTGAGGGACGACCATGCTTAATGTGAAACTCAACGAGTGCATAATCACTCCACCGGCGATAGGTCTCATTTTGCCAAAGCGTTGCAGCATCAAGGGGAAAATGCATGAGGGCATTCTTCTTACCCACATTTGGGAACAGGAAAGGGGCTTGAAACGGATTCTTAACATTCCATTCAATGTGGAGTAGATCTTGGGTTTTCAAAGGATGCAGTTTGCAGGGTAATGCCCAGTTATCTCGTCGAACCTCAGATGTGGCAAGTTGGTAAGAGTGCCATTTTTTCGGAACATGGAGAACAATTGGGTTATTCGCGCCTTGGAGATTGTTGATGTGGCTGACCCTGCGATCACTTGGCATCTCTTGATAATGATAGCTGCCGCCATAAGCCCGTGTCATGTAATCAGCCATGGGATTGAAGTCATCAGGTGAAATCTGCAAATCCTTACTATCCCAGTTAATGAAAGACCGAATAATGTGACCAGGACGTTTTCCTTTTAGAAGAGGTTGAGCGCCATAATCAGCGTTGAATGAAACAATGAGTGGCTCGAAATTCTTACCTTCCTTCCGCACGATGACATAGACAGGCTCATAGTCGTACAGATGGCGGGGACGAAGCTGAATTGGCCAGTAAGCAAAGTACTGGATACAGTACACGTTTTTATCTGCTGGATCTCGACTAACTCGATACTTAATCACACAGGTGGGTGTATCGTCTGAGGGAAATATTGCTGAGAAGAGCGCACGGACATATTCTTGGAATTGAACAGAATACTCATTTCGAAGCCGTTCACGAATCTGGTCGAGAACACCATGCATTTCTTTATCCCAAGGCACATCGCTTTCGGGTAAATCTACACCTAAGACACTGAGTTTTGCGCCGCTAAGATTGTTTGGAAATTCGCCAAGACAAAACAGGAAAAGAGTATCTGCAATGCCGGCGAAATCCTCACCACGAATTCGCTTCCGTAACGATGCAAAGGTTCCTCCCGATTCTCTCAGCCCAAGGTTCTTCGCTAAATCTTCTTTTTCTTCTTTGATTAGTTCAGGAGACGCATAGAGTTTTGGACAAAATTGTTGGGCGAGTCGGTGTTCGTCATCAGAGGGTTTGTCTAAGGCTGGTTTGAACCCAGCTAGCGGAAATGCCTTTTTCCATCGTTTGATGATTTCTTCAGACTGTTTCATGACTGGAATCTCCGGCGTCTACACCCGTGAATAAAATAGAAACGAATTATTATCTACTTTTGGGTTGACTCTACGAGGCTCATTTGTAAGATAGAGAAGATTTTACTTTAACATATATCGATATCATTGATTGTGACTGATATCTCGATTGAACGAATCAACCCCAAGTCAGATGTTCCCGACCTTGTTTCCCTTAATCGAAAGGATTCAGAAACCAGTGAACCGGTTAATCTTGCGGAATGGCAGCACCTTTCCCGCATGGAACGCTGGCAGCAGGGGGGTCCATGGCTTGACCGCGCAACCTTGGCGTTACATTTAGATGTGATGGAAGAAGCAGGGGGCATTGTTCTTATTGCCCGAACAGCTGAGTTGCTAGTAGGTGAATTAGAACTACTTTTCGAAACCCATGTCAGTAAAACACCACAAGCCTTCATCACCTGGATGGTCGTACACCCCGGATTTCGTCACAAAGGAATTGGTTCACAATTGGTAAACCATGCCGCACAACTCGCTCGGAAACAAGGATGTAAACAACTCTTCACGACAGCTGAAAATGCAGAGGCTACGCAGTTTTTCGAAGCCAACAGGTTTCATATTATTGATCATGAAGGGCAGTTTTCTAAGACATTGAAACCGTTTCGCAAGCCCCCCACGTTAAACATTCAACAAATTTCACTCCAGTGGAAGCAACGCAAGCATACTCCAATGGGTTTTGAACCAATTCTGGGGATTAATTATACTTCGGAATATATCTGGAGCTACCTGCGTAACACCGATCATTTGTATAGAATGCTTGCAGCTGATGTTCCGCGTCCAAAATTATGGTTACTCCGTCAAGATGAGAAAGAAGCCCTGACAGTAGATTACCCTTTTTTACGAATTTGGTTAGCTGAGACACACACAAATGATATCGAGTTCTTAACGTCAGTATTAACTATCACCGAGTATTTGAGTTGGAAGAATGGAGTAACTCAGCTATCCGTTTTCTCGCACCGAAATCGATATGCGTTTCTCAAAGAGCGGGGATATCAGCTAAAGCAGGAACGTCCTTTCCTAGCGTTGAAACTATGATTATTCAGAGTATATGATACGTCCATTAGCCATACGATATTGGTGTTCAGAGGCTGAAAGCACAGCGGTTTGGTGGCTTACTACGATGATTTGTTGAAAGGTTCGGGATAATTCGTCTTGTAGAAGTCGAATGATGTTGTCACGGCGTTGAATATCTGAGCCACCGAAGGGTTCATCGAGAAGCAAGAACTGAGGGGCGGTTCCTCTGCCATGGGGTAGAAGAGCAATGGCAAAGCCTAAACGTAGAGCTAGGAGAAACTGGTCTTCGGTACCACCACTGTACAGATTGGCTTCAACGTATTCACCTGCTGTTGAGGAATACACTTTGAGGCTGTAGTCTTCGCTTAACTTTGGAAACCGGTATTTGCCGTCCGTAATGGTGGCTAGAAGCCGTTCCATTACGTTTACGACACGAGGACGAACCTGTTCACGACCCCGCTCAGCGACTTCCCGGATAAGCTCGACAATAAGCTGACCTGTTTTAATATTTTCATCCAGTTTTGCTACTTCACGCTCTTTTTCCGAGTACTCTTCTACAATTCCTTCGTTTTCTTTCAAGAATGATTTGAGCTCATCGATTCGTTCAGTTGTTGATTTCCGATTTGTTTGTAACCGAACCTTTTCTTCACGCATTTCACGTACTTGTTCGTCAAGGTTCTCAAACAAGACGTCTGAATACGCCCCTATTTCCTTGGGGAGATCCGGAAAGGTTAGAGAGGATAACTCATCGTTCAAAGCAATAAGTTCAGTCTCAGTCTGTGCCAAATCTTCCTCAGCCTCAGCCATTCCTTCCAGTTGCTCCTGAACGGACTGCAATTGCTCAGCTAGCGAACTTGCTCCAGCCTTGAGTTCTAACAATTTCTGTTCAACAATTCTCACCGCGTCTTGTACACCAAGTGTATCAGTTTTATTGGGGATTTCAATTCCTTCAAGAACTGACGGAGAAAACAAGTTTAGCTGAGAGTGCACCTGTTGGGAAAGTTTTGTAATCTCATCAGAGATGGTGTCTTTACGATTGAGCTCCTCTTGGAGTTGAACTTGATAATCTTCCCTAACTCGATACTGTGCAACCTGCTCACTGAGCGCTTCTTCACGTTGCCTTAATTGCGCCAGTTGCGGAGCCGCACGATTGTAAGAAAGATAGGCTCTTCCTAAATAGGCTAAGAATGGAAGAGCTGAAAGAATGAGAATACTACCGATAAGGACCTGAAAGAACACTGTGCCGATACCTGCGGCTAAAAGACCAATGGAAGGGATATAGAGGAAAGGAGAAAAAATCTGCTGTTGGCTAGCTTCAGCCTTTTGGCGTTGAGTTTTAACAGCTTCATAATCGAGAAGAACCTGATCCATAGGTTCAATTCCATCAAGCTGTCCTTGCAATCTTGTGATTTGTTCAGCCACCATTTGATGTTCATCGATTTTATTTCTGAGTTTTGCAGAGGTTTTTTCGATTGCTTCTAATGTTTTGGAATCGTCTTGTAAATGCGCGAGTTGTTTTTGCTGTTTTTTGAGCCTTTTTTGTTGCGTTTGGAGTTTTGAAACACTTGCGAGTTGTTTTGTTAATCGGTCTTTGGTCTTTAGCCTGAACTCTATTTCACGCTGCAACTCAGCCTGTTTATCTTGAACATCCTTGTAGGCTTTCACTGCACTGTACTGTTTCTCGGTCTGGGCGAGGGTTTTACTCATCTGCTTGAGTTTCTTTTCGAGCTGGGTGAGAGCTTGTTGTTTGGTTTTCTGTTCCTCAGTTTGTTGAAGATAATCTTCCTTGCGATGCTCGAGTTGTTCAAGGGCTTTTTGTTCTGGTTCAATGCTCTTTTTCAGTGGACGGAGTTCTAAGACAAGTTTATCATCAGCCCGGGAGAAGCATTCGCGACCCATCATTGCATTAATGACATGACGACGCTCCATTTTCGGCATCTGTGCCAATCGGTCAAGATCCTTCTGAAGGACAATATTGCTTGCAAGAAGGTCGCTGAGCGCAATTCCATTTAGAAGCCCAGAAATTTCTTTGTCTACGTTTTGCACTCCTGTTGCTAGTAAGGTGGCTTGACCAGACGTTCCGATTTTGTGGAGCTGAGCCTGTGAAGGGCGCTTTCGATGAAGTTGTCGCGTAATTCGATAATTCGCGCCTTCAAGCTCGAACAATAATTGCACTAAGATTCTATCAGCATCGTAGTTGATGAGCCGGTCTTTTTGACCCATCGGGGCTTTGTGTGTACGCCCAAAGAGGGCAAAGAGAATTGCTTCAAAGATGCTCGATTTTCCTGATTCGTTGGGTCCACTAATGGCTAAAATTCCTTGAGGGAAGGTGATGTCGACGTCTAGATGCTTGAAATCTCGTGCAACAAGTTGACGGAGAACAACCATCATTACCACCCTCCGGACTCCTCGAGGAGTGCAAGACCACGCTCTAAGGCGTTTCGCAGAAGTTTCTTTCGCTTTGGATCTTTTTCGAGTTTAATTCGTTCAAGAATAAACTCGCGGTACTCAGTATTAGGTGGCTTTAGATCAGCCTCTGAAGCCGTGAAATCAGGATCCGGACTAATGTATTCAAGTTCGTCAATGATTTCGGCAGAGAAACATTTCGCGAACCCATGGCGAACAACATCAGCACGGCGGTACTGCTCAGCAGATTTGATAGTCATCACACCTTTGAGACGGAATCGAAGAATGAGTTGGGGATTTCGAAGGCGCGTGATTTCTTTAGTGAGTAATTGGTTGATATTTGCATCTTCAGGGATTGTAACATCAATTGTTTTCATTGGACGAGTGTCGATGGGTATTTGCCGAAGGTTTTGCACCCCATCTGAGTCCACCTCTAACCATACGAATCCCTTCTTGTGGGCTTCTTCAGAAAAGGAAACGTGTTCAGTGCTTCCCGGAGTACAAATTGTAGTATTTCCAACTTTTTGTTTTTGGAATTGGTGATTATGGCCTGCTGCAAGATAGGTTAGCTTCTTTGGAACTGATTTCAAAAGGATATCCGGTTCGTGGGGGAAGGTTCCACGTAAACCCTCAACGTTATAGTGTGCTAGAAGGAGGTTTACATCCCCTTTACCGGGAATGGATAATTGCTTCAGAGGGTCGTCTGCAGGTAATAATTGTGGATTGAATGAAAGCCCAGAAACTTCGACCTCGAGGTTATCGACAGTTATTGTGTTAGTCTGAATGGTTTCCCATTCCTGGAAGAAGTGAACGAAGCCCGCGCGGGCATATTCAAGAAGAGGAGCCACACCATGACGTCGTGCTCGAGGGACATCGTGATTCCCACTAATAATGAAGATAGGTATCTGTTTATCATAGAGTTTGCGAAACGCCTCCATAACATGTGCCCGAACCGGATTTCGGGGATTTAGTCCATCAAAAAGGTCACCAGAGTGGAGAAAGAGATCAGGTTTCTTTTCTAAGGCATATTCAATGACAGTATCAAAGGAGTTGAGGAAATCTCTCTTCCGTTCATACCGTCGGGCCTGGAATTTGACAGCAGGCACATCCAGATGGGTATCCGATGTATGGAGGATTGTGATTGGCACAGGACATCAAACCTCGGAAAAGGCTCCTTTCAATTTTGTCTCTTCTTTACGTTCTTTAGCAAGTTTCTTATCTATTCCAACTGCCTTACGCGCTTTTTTGAGTCGTGCAACTACATCAATGTCTGCTCCACCTTCTTTGGTGATACGTGGGCGAACTTTAATCATCACAGGTGTGCGAGTGATGTCACCAACTACCACTGCTTCACCGACGTTTAGGCCAGGTAAGTCATTGATGAGGTCTTCGCTCAGCCTTTCAGAGGATTGGGCGATGGCGTTTTGATCACGGGGATTCGTGATTTTCAACACGATTTGACTATTACATTGGCTGAGGCTATCAGGGTGGATGCGACCAGGTCGTTGACTGATGAGGAGTAAGAACACCCCAA
This sequence comes from Candidatus Hermodarchaeota archaeon, assembly GCA_016839995.1. GTDB lineage: Archaea > Asgardarchaeota > Hermodarchaeia > Hermodarchaeales > Hermodarchaeaceae > Hermodarchaeum. The sequence goes on along the minus strand of JAEOTD010000034.1, from coordinate 5,204 downwards.
ACTTACGTCCTTCCTGAGCGATTCGTCGAATAATTGAAGCAGAGTGAGTGAACGCTTCAGGAGGAACGAAGTTATGCGCTTCTTCAACGACAATGAACACTGGATAGTCGAATTCATCTGTTACAACGGCCTCGAAAACATCACGTAGTAGCCGGCTTACAATATAGTCGGTACTGCGGTTACCAAGTCCGGAGAGATCCATAATCGAAGCATGATAGGGTTTGATGACGTTCTTAATTGGAACACCACTTCGGGAGAACACTCGAAGCCGACGGAGCCGTTGAATGTATTTTACAGCATTTCGTGCTCCTGCGCGAATATCCTTTTTTTCCTCCTCATCTTGGGCGACGATGTTCAATTCGTTGATGATATCATCCATAAGGTAGACTACTTTTCGTTCTTTCAATCGATTCAAAGCCACTTCAAGGCCTGAACGGATAACAGTAAAGCTTTCACCAATTCCACAGATACTACACAATTCATCAAAATCGAGATCAGCTAGCCGGACAGTATAATCTTCAACTTGTCCGATATCCTTCTTGCTATATCGACCCGTACTTTCGGGATTTTGAAAGACGGTTACATGGTTGGAGAAATTATGTTTCGCTCCTTTTTCGGTTTGACTTAGAAAGACATAGTCGGCATGTGGATCGATAATGATCACCGTTGCACCCCGTTCCATTAGTTCTTCAATGAGGACACCGGTAAGGTAGCTTTTTCCAGCACCTGTTTGGGCTAGAATGGCGACATGTCGTCGGAACCCGTTAATACGAATGTTCACTGGGATTTGTGAGCGGGAAATTAAGTTTCCAATATTGAGGCTGGCATCAGGAGGATAGGCGTAAAACTGGGCGAGCAGGTGATCAGGCGCAATATAGATGGGATTTCCGGGCGTAACCGCGCGACGAGGAAGTAGGATGCGTGGAGGATGACCTTTCTTGGTTGGAGTAAGGTATCCAAGAATACGGGCAACACCCCAGGTTTTTACATCATCTATGCGAGCTTCTTTGATTCGTGTGATGGCATCATAATCAAGGTCACGACGTAAAGCTAGGCTTTGTGATGTGACGCGTTCGACTTGGGCTAGCACTGTAACACGCTGTAACACACCGTCGACTAGTTCTTCTGATTCAACTGTTATGTATTCAAATTTCGGGGGATACCTTTTTCTTTCACTGGCAAAGTAGAATTCAGTTGCTTTTGCCTCTTCAACGATAAATCCAACTGGTTCAATTTCTTGTGTTTTAGGCACGGCGAACCCTCCTTTCGCGACGTTTTGGTATTAATGGAATTTTCAATTCCTTTTCTATTAATGGCTCATATAATGTTCTTACATCACGCATTGGGAGTCTGGCTTCTTGGTCGGCTTTAACAAGATATACGTTATACAGTTCCAATCCGCCATATTCCCCTCGTAAGGTGCTCAGAACCTGATTGACACGGGCAGGTGGTGGATCAAGTAAGCGTGATGAGGATATCTGGGAGATTCGTGTTGGAAGTCCTACACTGAATGCTGGCATGTCGATGCGCATTGCTGTGTCATTATGCGCTAGTTTAGCGCAAAAGGTCACGAAGGTCGGAATTTGAAAGACGTTTTTCATAATTGGAACCGCCCATTTTTCAAAATCAGCTTCACGTTCGTAATCGTTATAGGCGTTTACGAATCGCCGTCGAACATAAGCTGCAGGGTCTTGGGATTCATATTTGAAAAGAGGAACATCGGGGTATGGTTCGATGGGTGTGGTGAATCCCGCAGTTTCTGTCCATGGTTGGATGAGAGAAAAGTCTGGTCTTGGTCGACGGAGCTCATAGAGTAGATCCCATACGAGGTCATGCTGGTCACGACTAATTGGGAGTTTTTTGAGGATACTTCTAGCGGAAATGGATTGCTTCTTTTCAGTGTCAAATAGCTGAGCTAATTGATCCAACTCAACCTCTGAGAGCGCAGGACTGAGCTCTTTTAGTATGTCAGTTTTCACTGACTCGAGAAGGATACGGGTGAGGTGTCGAGCGACAGAATCTTTGCTGATTCCCAGAATCAGAATTTTGCGTTTTCGACATTCTTCGAGGAGCTCCATGAATGTCTGCATATAGCGGAGATATAGGTCCTGTTCATCGGGATAATTGAAAGAAATCGGAACATGGGTTATACGACCGTAAAGGGAACCATCTAGGAGCACCAAATCTACATCGGTGGCTTCTTGGACGGCTTCAAGAGCTACTTGATGCTCGATGTGTTCCGAACGTATGCTAGCTAAATCAATGAGCTGCTCTCGCGGTGAGGCAATCATATGCGCGTTTGAGGAAACCCTTCGATATGATGCCCCCCAGGATGTAATAGCGCTAGCACGGCAAATGTACATGAAGGACCCTGTGGCATATTCACGCGTTGACCGCCCGCTATCTACGGAAATAACTCGAAAATCAGATTTTTTCTCTGGAGGAAGAGCACGCCACTCTTTTTGAAATGCGGTTTTCAACCGTCGATCAAGGTCTGTGGATTCCTCACCGGTGAGTCGGCGACGAAAGGCATCGCGTTTTTCCTGTAACTCGGCTAAGAACAAATCGAGAAAATGTGGCATGATACCATCGCCCCACTGTATGATTCACAGTTGCCTGATTTGCGCCTTTAAACCTACCCCACGCAGCGGGATAAGTTATTGCGTAAAAGTTCTGTGTACAATTGTGTCGTATGCCCTTTCTAGCTGATATCTTAGATGTCAACTAAACTATAAAGGGTAGAAGCATCTAACAAGTTACATCCATTAACGTGGAGATCTAATACAATGCAATTAGCAGAATTGATTATACTCGTTATCGGCTTCCTAATCTCTTGGATACTTGGTTCACTAATCCTATGGGGTGCAGGAAAAGTCGTATCTGGTTACAACGCAAAATTCACTGATGCACTATTAATTTCCCTGCTTGGCGCCCTTATTAACTATGGAGTCAGCTGGGTCTTTGGGCTCTTTGGATTTACAGACTTAATCTTTGGTCTTATCATTCCGTTGGTCATTGTCCTCATTGTATACATTGTGCTCATCATGCACTTCTTTGACACTGGCTTTCTTGGTGCATTGGCTGTGGGTATTCTCTATTTGATTTTCATGATCATTATAGGGATTGTCCTCGTCATTATCGGTGTGGTTCTTCTCGTCATACTACTAGCATTCTTCCCATAGCAATTGTGAAGGGTCGACCAAGTAATGGGCTTCCCTTCCCGCTCCTCTTTTTTCATGCTAAAATATACCCACGTTGCTGTTAGCGTGATTTTGTTGCATGAACCCAAAATATCGGTGTGTAGATGAAGGTAGGTTCAGTCCAATCGATGCCTTTGTCTTGAAGCAACTTTGCCTCAGACTTAATCTCAGACCTGATTGAACCGCTATTAAAAGTCCATGAGAGTACACCAAATTGAACATCATGAAAAGCAAGTGATGTCAAATCGCTTGGTAACTGGCTTCCTGTGCATGGGTCAGCACCAAGACGGGTGAGAGCGGTAACAATTGGGAAAGGGGGTTTAGATTGGATATGCGAGTGGATTTTGTGAAGCTCAATTCGACCTGTGTAATCAGGTTCAATGCAAGCCAGACTTCCGTTGGGGAGGAGGGTGTTCTGAATTTCTTTGAGTGCTTGGATCCTGTCCTGGATCCACATCATGGTAAAATGGCTGAGTGCAAAATCTGCAATTACTCTTCTGAAGGGTAATGCCATTGCATCTGCTAAAACATAATGGACCGCGTGATTGAGATTGGGTTCATTCATCGCCTTAGTTAGCAGGTTCGAATCGATGTCAAATCCAATGACTGTACTATGAGCTATCTCGTTAGCAATTTCTGGAGAGATTGCGCCTGCACCGCAGCCAATGTCTATACAAAGAGGTGCATGGGACCATTTGGTTTGTTGGTATAAGTACTGACGAGTGGGTTTAGTTCGCTGAGCTTGGTCACTGAGAAATCGTGGGGTGTAGGGTTGCACGAGTTTGTGCCTCCCGGCATTTGTCAGATGCGGGTTTAACGATTTGATTTAGCCACCTATGTTGTGGTGACAACACACTTCCTTATACTGAGTAAAGAGCGGACATCCTCCTCCACAGGTCTTGAGGAGTTCACATGGCAGGCATTTGTCTGCGAGTTTTTTGTGTCCGCGAAGAGCTTTAGCAGTAGGGTGATTCCAGATGGTTTCCCAAGCATCTGTGAGGATGTTGCCTAGGGGTTCGAAGTAGCTTTGACAGGGAAGAACATCTCCATTGGGTTCGATGGCTAGGCTGGAATAAGCAGCACTACATCGTTTGGGTCCTAGACCGTATTCAGTTGGATCGAAATGGCAATACATTGTTGGACTATACCAAATAAGACGAATATCATACTCGGCTGCTTCGGCAAGAATATCGGTGACAATTTCGTCAAGATCCTGTTCGGGAATGGCTTGCTCGTCTGCAACATCCTTTCCACTCCCAGAGTAAATGAGCCCGTTCATGGCAAACTGTTTCTGCCCTAATTTTGCTAGGAATGCTACAGTTTCAGTAATTGTAGGGCGATTCAGTTGCGTTAGGGTCGTATTTGTGATTGTGTAGATATCAGTGTCAATGAAGCGCTTTAGTCCTGCTAGGGTTTCCTCCCAAGCGCCTTTTACTCCAACCATTTGGTCATGGATTTCTGGGAGATGGGATTCAAAGGTGATTTGGACATAATCAATACCGGCTTTAACCAAGTCATCCACTAATGGTTTGGTAAGCCGTCGTCCATTAGTCACGAGGCCAGCAATAACGCCGATATCTTCAGCGTATTGAACTAGTTCGACCAAATCATCTCGGAGAGTGGGTTCGCCCCCAGTGAAGGTGACGTGGGGAACCGCCTGTTCTAAGAGGTTATCAAGTATTTTCTTCCACTTTGGGGTCTCAAACTCATGTGTTGCATCCCATTCTCGTCGAGCAGGAGGAACATAACAATGGGGGCAGGTATTATTACAGCGATAGGTTAGAGCTAAGTCGACACGATAAGGGGCAGAGGGTTCATGTGAGAAGGGTTCTACTTCACCAAAATCAAACGTCTCAATGGGAGAAACGTCAGGTTGAGCGATAAATGACAGGATTTTGTCTTTTAATTCAGCATAGTCAGCTCGAATTGTCTCGGGGTTTGTGCCGCGGTATTTTTTGCGAATGAGTTCCACTATTTCGTCTTCGGTTTTTCCTTCAACTGCGG